>DAOLWT010000160.1:0-1403 GCA_035421345.1 Bacteroidales bacterium | reverse complement strand
CATATTGATTGTTGGGCTAAATTTTTAGCTCCCGATAAAATTCTTGTAGACTCCGTTCCTTCTAGTGATCCAAGATGGAGTGAATACGAATCGGCAGCTACGTATTTTAAAAATAAAACTTGTCCTTACGGATATAAATATAAAGTAACCCGCGTATTAATAGGTGGAAGTGGTTCATCTCCGGTACGCCCTTATTCAAATTCCTTAATTTGCAATAATAGGGTATTTGTTCCAATTGCAGGAGGAAGTAATGCTACTGCCGATACAGCTTGTTTAAGAGCATACAGAAAAGCAATGCCAGGATATATTGTAAAAGGTTATTTACCGGGTGCTGCATGGCTTAACACAGATGCTTTACATTGTCGTACACACGAAGTAGCCGACAGAGGCATGGTTTATATTCAACATTATCCTTTGTACGGAGAAATCAATTCTTATAGTGGATATGATGTAACGGCAAAAGTACTTTCCTATGCAAAAAAGAATATAGCAACAGGCTATCCAAAAGTAGTATATAAAGTAGATAACGGAACATGGGATTCTATTCCAATGACCCTTACCTCTACTTATAATTATAAAGCAACTATTCCTGTTCAGAATAACGGATCTATGGTTTATTATTATATCACCGCTAAAGATGTTGACGGAAAAAGAGCTAATCATCCTTATATTGGAAGCCCCGACCCTTATCCATTTAAAGCAATTGGAACTTATGTAAATGTAAATGAATTAACAGTTGCCCCTAGTTTTACTTTTTTCCCAATGCCCAACCCTGCAACTTCAAAAGATTTAATTAGTTTATCTGTTAATTGCGAAAAAGCAGAAAGTGCTACAGTAAAAATTTATAGCATTACTGGAAGTGTAATGCACGAAGAAAATTTGGAACTTAATGCCGGAATTAACGTAAATCCAATTAACTCGAAAGAATTAGCAAGTGGCATTTATTATGTAACCATTCAAACCGCTTCGAGTGTTCTTACTAAACAACTGGTAATTCAGTAAAATATTTATTGTAAACAAAAAACCCTCGAAAATTCGGGGGTTTTTTATTTTTACACTATTCGAATGGAGAAATTATACCAATTGTAAATTTAAAATAGTCAAATGGATATTTTAAATTATACAATGGTAATGCCGATGACATAGATGTAATAGTACAATTTATTGGACTATTACATCTATGCTTTCGGTATTAAAAATATTTTTTTAAATCGAAGAAAAAAATGGCCTTCAGGAAATTTTGATACAAAACAAGGTTCTGTTTTGTGCAGATAGCTTGTGCTCTCGCCTCGCAAGCGAAGCGAAGCGGGAAGAAAACGCAATATAAGAATTCAATTTTCCTGAAATGAAGAGTTTTGGTTTCGGGGAAAAAACAGAACCGTAGTTTTGAAGAAATTTTCTGA
>DAOLWT010000159.1:0-5572 GCA_035421345.1 Bacteroidales bacterium | reverse complement strand
ACAGTAGAAAAAACAGAAACAGAAGTAGACTATTCGGATATTATGGAACAATTAAATTATTTTTTAAAACACCCCATAAATATAAATAAAAGTTGTAAAGAAGACCTAAATAAATTAATGATATTAAACGATATTCAATTAAATAATTTATTTGAACATATTGAAAAAAACGGCAAACTAATATCGTTATATGAATTACAAAGCATTGATGGTTTTGATAGTAAAACAATAGAAAATATTCTTCCCTATATTTGTATTAACAATGAAGAAATACGGCATTTTTCATTAAAAGAAATGTTAAAAAACAGCGAAAACCTTTTACTAATAAGATCGCAGCAGGTATTAGAGAAACAAATTGGATATAACAAACTTGACACAACTCAAAACAGCAATTCCTCTTATTTAGGAAGCCCATACGCATTATATACAAAATACCGTTTCAATTATTATCAAAATATACGTTTTGGTATTACAGCTGAAAAAGATGCAGGAGAAGAATTTTTTAAAGGAACACAGAAAAAAGGATTTGATTTCTATTCTGCCCATCTATATTTAAAAGATTTCGGATTGATTAAATCACTTGCTTTTGGCGATTTTCAAGCACAATTTGGACAAGGGCTTACTTTATGGAACGGACAAGCTTTTGGGAAAACATCGGATGGGACAGGAATTAAAAAAAACGGACAAGGGCTTAGTCCTTATACTTCTGCTACAGATAATTTATTTTTTAGAGGAATTGGAACAACCGTAGGAATAAAAAAAGTTGAATTCTCGGTATTGTTTTCCTCCAAAAAAATAGATGCAAATATAACAGAAGTTGATTCATTCGACAACAATAAGGTTACTGTTGTTTCTACACTTCAACAAAGCGGAGACCACTCAACAGTAAGCACATTAAACGATAAAGATGCCATAAGTGAAACGTCTATAGGAGGAAATATTTGTTATAATAATAAAAATTTAGCTTTTGGGTTTACCGTTTTAAAAAACAAGTATAGTGCGTCCATCATGCCTGAATTAAAGCCTTATAATCAATATTGTTTTTCCGGAAAAGAAAACATTGTCCTCGGGTTCGATTATCAATATGTGTATAAAAACATAAACCTATTTGGAGAAATTGCTGAAAGTAAAAATAAAGCGTTTGCTTTAATAAGCGGAGCATTGGTTTGTCTTGACCCAAAAGTTTCAATTTCTATTCTTTATCGTAACTATGATAAAAAATTTCAATCCGTTTATAGCTCATCATTTGGTGAAAACACCACTAATACGAATGAAAAAGGAGTTTATACAGGCCTTGTGTTAAAACCAATTCCATCATTATCCATAAATGCGTATATGGATAGAATACGCTTTCCTTGGTTAAAATTCAATGTTGATGAACCTTCATTAAAAAACGAATATGCTTTAGAAATAAACTGGAAGCCTTCAAAAAAAAGAGAAATGACATGGAAATATAATCAATCGCAAAAAAAAATGAACAATCCTGAAAATGACGAAATAACCACACTTTGTTCAACTGTTTTAAAACAAAACTTCCGATATCAAATATCGTATCAGGTTTCCCCTTCAATATTTTTTAAAAACCGTGTTGAAATTGTAAGGTATAAATTAGTTGAAAATTTACCGGAAAAAGGATATCTTATTTATCATGATATTTTATACAAAAAATTAAACAACCCTTTTTCATTTTCGATGCGTTACGCCTTATTTGACTGTAACACCTATAATGCAAGAATTTATGCTTTCGAAAACGATGTTTTGTTTGCTTATGCTGTACCTGCATATTCAAATAAAGGTACACGAGTATATTTAAACGTTCATTATCGTTTAAATAAAATGATTGATTTTTGGTTGCGATTTTCACAAACACAATACCATAATATAAAAACAATAGGGAGTGGGTTGACTCAAATAAACGGGAATACAAAATCAGAAATTAAAGCACAGTGCATGTTAACATTCTAACAATAAAGGGAATAGGTTTTATTCGACTGAATAACAAATAGTTATATTTTATTTTTTATACTAATCTTTTTTATATATTTGCGTGTTTGAAAATAAATTTATTATTCACATAAACTAAAAAAACTATGTTTAAATCGCACCCGAAAGGATTATTAGCTGCAGCACTTGCCAATATGGGCGAGCGTTTTGGTTTTTACACCATGATGGCTATATTGGTTCTGTTTCTCCAGGCAAAATTTGGATTAAACGGAACAAATGCCGGAATAATCTATTCCATTTTTTATTTTTCAATTTATATCTTGGCCTTTGTTGGTGGTTTAATTGCCGACAAAACAAAGAATTTTAAAGGGACCATTCTTGTTGGTCTTGCTTTAATGGCAGTTGGTTATTTAATTATTGGAATCCCAAGTGGGACTCCTGTACCTGAAAACAAATTTGTATTCTTCCTAACTATGACTTGTTTTGGCTTATTTGTAATTGCGTTCGGAAATGGTTTATTTAAAGGAAATTTACAAGCCTTAGTAGGTCAAATGTATGACGACCCGAAGTATTCTAAATTACGTGATGCTGGATTTCAGTGGTTTTATATGTTCATAAACGTAGGTGCTATTTTTGCTCCTTTAGCAGCAGTAGGTGTTAGAAACTGGTGGGTTGAATCTCATGGATTTGCCTATAATTCTGTATTACCTGAATTATGTCATTCTCATTTAAAAGGAAATGAAGTTGCTAATTTACCACAATTAGCAGCAGAAGCCGGATTTACCGGAACCGATATGACCGCTTTTGCAAACGAATATTTAAATGTTTTTGCAACTGGATTCCATTATGCATTCTTTGTAGCTATTTTTGCAATGGTTATTTCATTAACGATTTATTTGGTAAACAAAAATAAATTTCCAAATCCTGCCGATAAAATTAAAAATGCTCAAAATAGTAATATTACAGAGATGGACATTAAAGAAGTTAAACAACGCTTATACGCTTTGTTTGCCGTTTTTGGTGTTGTTATCTTTTTCTGGTTCTCGTTTCATCAAAATGGATTAACCCTTACTTACTTTGCAAAAGATTATACAGACTTAAGTAAGATTAACATTAATCTTGGATTTACTACACTTAAAGGAGCAGAACTTTTCCAATCTATTAATCCATTCTTTGTTGTATTCCTTACTCCTGTTATTATGGCCCTTTTTGGATGGTTAAGAGCAAAAGGAAAAGAACCTTCTACCCCGAAAAAAATTGCAATTGGTATGTTAATAGCCGCATTAGGATATGTTTTAATGTCGTTTGGTTCTCTAGGATTACCTAACAAAGCTGAAATTACTGCCATGGGTGGATTACCGGACGTACAACGCGTAACACCCATGTTATTATTAGGTACTTACTTTATATTAACGGTAGCTGAATTATTTATTTCGCCTCTAGGTATTTCTTTTGTATCGAAAGTGGCTCCTCCAAAATATCAAGGAATGATGCAAGGTTTATGGCTTTGTGCTACCGCCGTTGGTAACCAGCTTTTATTTATTGGTGCTATTTTCTATGATAGCATTCCTATTTGGGCAACATGGACTATTTTTGTGGTAGCTTGTTTAATTTCGATGTTTACCATGCTGTTTATGCTTAAATGGCTTGAAAGAGTTGCTAAATAGTCTTTATCATTTTTTTAATATCTTAACTGCCCTGAATTTTCGGGGCAGTTTTTTTATGGAATAAATCATTACTTTTGCAACCATAATTATATGAATCAGTGAATTATCCTTGGCAACATCAACGACGTTTTAATTCTCTTACCTATTTTTATCAGCAAAAATTTGGGGAACGCATCCAGAAATTATCTGTTAATGCAGGGTTTTCATGTCCAAACCGAGACGGTAAAATTAGCATAGACGGTTGTACTTATTGTAATAATAATGCATTTAATCCTTCCTATTGTCATCCGGAAAAATCAATTACACAACAGATTAACGAAGGCATTGAATTTCACACAAAGCGCTACCGTAAAGCAAATAAGTATTTAGCCTATTTCCAAGCATTTTCGAATACCTATGCGAATATTGAAACATTAAAACAGAAATATGAAGAAGCATTTAGCTGTAAGGATATTATTGGTATTGTAGTTGGCACCAGACCGGATTGTATTGATGAGGAGAAACTCAATTATTTTGAAAAAATAGCTCAACAGTATTTTGTTTCATTAGAGTATGGAATAGAATCGTGTTATAATGAAACATTAAAAAAAATAAATCGCGGGCACACTTTTGAACAATCAATAAAAGCAATTGAAGAAACGGCAAAAAGAAAAGTACACACCGGCATTCATCTAATTTTAGGGCTTCCCGGAGAGAGCAAACGTGACATACTAGAAGAAGCCCGAATTATATCTAAACTCCCCATATCGGTTATTAAGTTTCATCAACTTCAAATTATTAAAGATACCGTAATGGCGGACGACTACTTAGCTTTTCCCGAAAAATATCATATTTTCGACCCAGATGAATATATTGAATTTATTATCGATTTTGTTGAATTGCTTAATCCGGCTATAATGATTGAACGTTTTACAGCAGAAGTGCCTCCCCGTTTTTTAATAAAAGGCGGTTTTGGAATGTTAAGAACCGATCAAATTCTTCAGAAAATAGAAAAACGAATGGAAGAAAGAAATACGTGGCAAGGGCGATTATATAAATAAATCTTCTTTCGTAAATTCAACAAGTCGCTATTTAAAGGTATATCCAACTCCTAATCCGAACATGGAATTAAAACGTTTTGTTGCAAGAATAGGTATTTTATTAAAATTTATTAAAGAAAGCATGGGCGTATAACCGGCACGAATAAAAAAACTTTTTTTCTTTTCATACCTTAAACCTATTCTTCCCAATAATCCTAGATAATGCTGCTTATTATCCATAGAATCTGCTTTATGATTGTAATTTTTATATACAAATAAATAGTCTAATCCTAAACTTGTTTCGAGCATTACAGCTCCTCCTCCTAACATAAAATTAATAGTAGCAGGTACACCCAAGGATCGTGTTTTTTTAAAAGACCAAAAATCGACACCTACTGTATAGCTTACTAAATATTTTTCTCTGCAAATAATAGTATGGTCGTAATTCAGCGTAAATAAGCCAAACATGGGAATAGAATCTTTATTGTTTTTAAAACGAATTCTAGCTTCAGGGAAAATAGTGCTACTAGGGCAAATATTATCGTATTCGCAATTTTTTGGTCGTGGCATTGGGTAAATATTAGACTGCTGTGCTTTAACATCTACTAGTGCTAATATTGATATAATAAAAAAGCCTATATATTTTTTAATCATAAATTTAATTTTTATTAGCACAAAAGTAAAAGAAAATTGTCATATTTTTTCTTTTCAAATATAATACCGTTTACATATATGTTATCTGCATTACCATTTTAAATTTAAAATATCCTTTGGATTATTTTAAATTTAAAATCTATCTAACTCATCAATAACTCACTGATAATTTACCGAAAAGAATATCATGTTTTTTTGATCAAAGTGAAGAATGGCCTTCAGGAAATTTTGATACAAAACAAGGTTCTGTTTTGTGCAGATAGCTTGTGCTAAGAAAACGCAATATAA
>DAOLWT010000158.1:0-5612 GCA_035421345.1 Bacteroidales bacterium | reverse complement strand
CAAGTCTTTTCTGAATATTTTTTGAACTATTACGTATTTTTATGAAATGTTACGGATTAAATTTATACCTTTACAAATGAAAAATATTTTTTATTAAAATTTATACAGATATGAAAGATTTCGAAACATTATTAAACCCAAACCCCCTCCTTGTTTATTTAGATAAACCATCTTGTGATTTTACAAAATCCGACATTATCCGTTTTATTGAAAACAACGGAATTGAAATGGTTAATTTTAGATATGTTGCGGGTGATGGAAGATTAAAAACATTAAATTTTGTTATTAATAGTAAAAAACAACTTGATGGTTTTTTATCATCCGGAGAAAGAGCAGACGGTTCTAGTTTATTTTCATATATTGAAGCCGGTTCTAGCGATTTATATGTTGTTCCGCGTTTTCGGACTGCATTTATAAATCCTTTTTCTGAAATTCCAACACTTGATATTTTATGTTCCTATTTCAATAAAGACGGATTACCCTTAATTTCTTCTCCGGAATATGTTTTACGGAAAGCACAAGAAACGCTTATAAAACAAACCGGATTTACGTTTGAGACCATGGGAGAGCTAGAATATTATGTTATTAGTAATAATCAAGAATTATACCCTGCTATTGATCAAAAAGGATATCACGAATCGGTTCCTTTTGTTAAATGGGAAAGACTTAGAACTGAAGCCATGCACACAATTGCTAAAACAGGAGGGTTAATTAAATATGGACATTCTGAAGTAGGTAATTTTGTTTTAGGAAACACATTATATGAACAAAATGAAATCGAATTCTTACCTACCAATGTAGAAGATGCAGCCGATCAACTCATTATTGCGAAATGGATTTTAAAAATGATTGCGTATAAATATGGTGCTACACTTAGCTTTGCTCCAAAGATTACTGTTGGGAAAGCCGGTAGTGGTATGCATGTTCACACCCGATTAACCAAAAACGGGAAGAATATGATGGTAGAGAACAATCAATTATCAAATATTGCAAAACGTGCTATTGCCGGGTATTTACAATTAGCTCCTTCGTTAACCGCATTTGGGAATACCATACCCACTTCTTATTTCCGACTAGTTCCTCATCAGGAAGCCCCCACTAATATCTGTTGGGGCGATAGAAACAGATCGGTATTGGTAAGAGTTCCTTTAGGATGGACATCGAATACCAATATGTTAAGTACAGCAAATCCAAATGAACCGAATGATAATAAAGACCATACCGAAAAACAAACGGTTGAATTCCGTTGTCCGGATGGTTCAGCCGACATTTATCTATTAATGGCCGGTTTAACCGTGGCAGCACGTCACGGACTAGAAATGGAAAATGCATTAGAATATGCACAAAAAAATTATGTTGGAGTTAATATTTTTAAAGATGAACATAAAGATGTTTGTCAGCAACTGGCACAACTCCCTGTTTCTTGTTCAGAATCGGCCGATTGTTTAAAAAATCAGATGGATATTTACAAAAAATATGATATTTTTCCGGAAGGTTTATTACAAGGTATTATTAAACAACTAAAAAATCATAACGATACGAATCTTCGAGAAAAATTATCAGCAAATCAAGATGAATTATTGAAATTTGTGAATAAGTATCTTCACTGTTAATGTAATTAACATTTTTTATTGTAAGCCTGTTTCATTTTTGGAACAGGCTTTCTTTTTTTTTCTTTCTTTCAAAAACGTTCTTATAATAGGAATCGCTGTAATTACAATCAAAAATATAATTATATAATGTAAATTATCTTTTGTTTCCGGAACATACTTTCCTAAGAAATATCCGGATAAAACCATAATTGATGACCATAAAATAGCAGCTGTAAAATTGTATAGCACAAATTTCTTATATGTTAATTCAACAGCTCCGGCAACTATAGGAGCAAATGTTCTAATTATAGGCAAAAATTCTCCCAAAATAATTGCTATACCACCATGTTTATCATAAAATTCTTTGGCTGCTTGAAGATGTTTAGGTTTAAAAAGAAAAGATTTTTTTCTTTTAAAAATAGCTTTTCCTGCTCTTTTCCCAAATGCATATCCTGTCGTGTTTCCAAGAATAGCAGCCATACATATACCGGCTGTTACAAAATAAATTGGAATATCAATAATACCGGTTGCCGTTAACAAGCCTGCGGTAAATAATAATGAATCGCCCGGTAAAAAAAAACCGATAAATAATCCAGTTTCTGAAAAAACAACAAACAACAAAAACCAAAACCCTCCATATAATATGATACTTTCGGGGTTTACCAATTCTTTTAAAAAACTCCAGGTTTCTGTCAATTGTTATTTATTAATTAATAAAAAAATCTATCGTTTTTAATTAAAACAAACCGGTAGTACTACCATTCTCATCAATATCCATTGTCTCAGCCACAGGGTGTTCAGGTAATCCAGGCATACGCATAATTTCACCGGTAATAGGAATAATAAAACCGGCTCCTGAAGCAATTTCTATCTCACGAACCGTAACAACAAAATCTTTCGGTCTTCCTAGCAATTCAGGATTATCTGATAATGACTTTTGTGTTTTCGCAATACATACTGGCAGTTTGTCTAAGCCCAATGTGTTTATTTTTTCTATATCTTTCTTTGCTTTTGCAGTAAAATCAACATGCATCGCACCATATATTTTTTTTGCAATGGTTTCTATCTTTTTTTCAATGGTCCATTCCCATTCATACATGGGTTTAAAATTACCCGTGCATTGGTCTGCAATTTTACTTACCATTTCAGCTAATTCTATTGCGCCATTTCCTCCATTTGCCCATACATCTGCCACAGCTACGGCAACGCCCATTTCCTTACATTTATTTTTTATAATATTAATCTCTTCTTCTGTGTCGTTTGTAAATTTATTTATGGCTACACAAGGACAAACCTGAAATTGTTTCATATTTTCAATATGTTTTTCGAGGTTTTCTATTCCTTTTTTTAAGGCTTCGGTATCGGCATTATTTATTTCCTTTAAGCTTTTCCCCCCATGATATTTTAGCGCTCTAACTGTAGCAACTAAAACAACTGCTTTCGGGTTCAGGTTACCATAACGACATTTTATATCGAAAAACTTTTCGGCACCTAAATCAAATCCAAATCCGGCTTCTGTTACCACATAATCAGAAAAGGTAAGTCCCATTCTAGTTGCAATAATTGAATTTGTTCCTTGAGCAATATTTGCAAAAGGACCACCGTGAATAATAGCAGGCGTGCCTTCGATGGTTTGAACCAAATTAGGGTTTATAGCATCTTTTAATAATGCTGCCATTGCGCCGTTTGCTTTTAAATCGCGTGCATATATCGGTTTTTTATCGTAGGTATATCCAATAAAAATATTTCCCAATTTTTGTTTTAAATCGATTAAATCATTTGATAAACATAAAATTGCCATTACTTCAGAAGCTGCCACAATATCAAAACCTGTTTCTCTTGGAACTCCTGACATCGTACCTCCCAAGCCCACAATTATTTTACGCAATGAACGATCATTCATATCCATTACTCGTTTCCACTGAACTGTTCTTGGATCTATATTCAAATTACTTTTCTTATTCTGAATATTATTATCAATCATTGCCGAAAGTAAGTTATGTGCTTTTTCAATAGCCCCAAAATCACCTGTAAAATGTAAGTTAATATCCTCCATGGGTAATACTTGCGAGTACCCTCCGCCCGTGGCGCCTCCTTTTATTCCAAATACAGGGCCCATAGATGGTTCTCTAAGAACAACTGTTGTTTTTTTTCCAATTTTATTTAATGCTTGAGAAAGTCCTATTGAAACTGTTGTCTTTCCTTCTCCTGCAGGAGTTGGAGATATAGCCGAAACTAATATTAATTTATGTTGTTTAACTTTATCTAAGTCTATTAAATGAAGCGGTATTTTTGCTTTATATTTTCCATAATGAATTAAGTCATCTTCTTTAATACCGAGTATAGATGCTATTTCATTAATATGTTTTATTTGTGCTTTATGAGCAATTTCGATATCGTTTGCCATTTTCTTTTTTTTAATAAAAATCCCACAGGAAATAAGAACCTGTGGGATTTTCAGAATTAAGTAAGGTATTTAAAATATATCACCAAATGAACTTTCATATTCACCTGAATGTTCTCCAAAGGATTTAACACCAGAAGTTGTAATCTGATAGGTGCATTTTTCTCCGGTTATTTTAGAAAATACGATGGTTGACTCTTTTCCATTATCTTCCTGCATTATTACTTTTGCTAAGTTTTTATCGTATTCTTCCGCATCTAAATTTTCGTAACAGATAGGGCAAATAAAATTTACCACTTCCCCTTCTTCAATATCGCTATACGAGGGATGTCTTTTTATACTATAATCTCCCAAATCAGCGCTAATTAACATAAGTCCCGATTTTCCTTTTGTTGTTTTCGTTAAAAAAATGATGCTATTCGAAACCCTCAAATGACCTTTGCAATGAGGACAAATAAAATTTGTCATATTTTTGTTTATTTTAATTAATTATTTGAACTCAAAGTTAAGAAAATATTTTTACATAAATTATTTTTTATGTATTTCTTTTTTAAAAAAAATATTTTTTTTAAAAAAATTTCAACAAAACTGTTAAAGTATTCCATTAACAAAACATTTTACTGCATATAATGTTTTATCGCTCGACTCAATATATCCCATATGACCAACATCATGCAGTAATAATGAAGTAGCATCTTTTGGAAGAATAATCATTTGTGTAACTTTTTCAAAAGGAATACGGGTATCCATTTTCCCTGCTATAAACAAAACCGGATATAGCACTTCCGTTAAAACGTTTGATTTATCTTTTCGTTCCATCATCCCTCGTTGAGCTGCAATTATAGACTCACCAGTCATTAGAACTGCTTTTTTGATTAACGAATTAATTTCATCTTCATATTTTTTTCTGTTGTCAGGAGCAAAAAGATCCGGAATAAAATTCATTAAAAAATTAGAGTGATTTTTCTTAATTACTTCTATCACTCTTGCCCTATCTTGTTTTCCTTCGGGGGTATCTGCAAAAGGGGATGAATGAAATAATCCTAGCCCTTTTAACATATCAGAATATTTTTCTGCAAAAGCCAAACTTACATATCCGCCCATGGAATGACCTATAATAACACAATTCGTCACTGATTCTTGATCCAATACCATTTTCACTACTTCTGCCATTTCTTCCATTTTATGAATTTCGCCGATACATTCACTTTTCCCGTGCCCGGGAAGATCAATACAGATAACTTTATGATGAATGCTTAAGTCAGTTGAAAATTTATCCCAAATATCGAGCGATTCGGTAAACCCGTGAAGGAAAACGATGGTTTTATTTCCTAACGTTCCTTCAACGTTATAGTTAATTCGGGAATTATTATATGTTATTTCCATAAAATCTAATTAATACTAAATATCATTGTTGTCCATTAAAAATATTTTATTTGCGCTTAAATCATTTTGTTATCAATTAGTAGAAGATATTTCGCCCACCCGCCTACCGGCCGGCAGGCTAACGGGGCTTTCTTTTTTCATGTTAATAATTTTCTATAAATATCACGTCCCGTACGGGCATATGCGTCAACTTAAGAGAAAATAATTATTTCTGGCTTGTTCATAATTAA
>DAOLWT010000157.1:0-5629 GCA_035421345.1 Bacteroidales bacterium | reverse complement strand
AAAGGGGATGTCCCCGAAAATTTAAAATCTAAAAAAGTATTTTCATTGGATATGGGTGCTTTAATAGCCGGTGCTAAATATAAAGGAGAGTTTGAAGAAAGACTGAAAGCGGTTATTAAAGAAGTAATTAATGCGAATGGAGAAACAATTTTATTTATTGATGAAATTCATACGTTAGTTGGAGCAGGTGCTTCCGAAGGTGCCATGGATGCTGCTAATATCTTAAAACCGGCACTTGCTCGTGGCGAACTCAGAGCAATTGGCGCTACTACCTTAAAGGAGTATCAAAAATATTTTGAAAAAGATAAAGCTTTAGAACGTCGTTTCCAAATTGTAATGGTCGATGAACCTTCGGTTGATGATACTGTATCTATTCTAAGAGGCTTAAAAGAACGATACGAAACCCATCATCATGTTAGAATAAAAGATGAAGCTATTATTGCAGCTGTGGAACTTTCAAACAGATACATCTCTGATCGTTTCCTTCCCGATAAAGCCATCGACTTAATTGATGAAGCGGCATCGAAATTACGATTGGAAATTAATTCAGTACCCGAAGAACTCGATGAAATAGAGAGAAGAATTCGTCAGCTTGAAATTGAAAGAGAAGCGATAAAAAGAGAAAACGATAAAATAAAATTAGATGATCTTAATGCAGAAATAGCTAACTTAAGCGATGAACGGAATATTATAAAAGCGAAATGGCAATCGGAAAAAGAGGTGGTAGAGGATATTCAAAAACGTAAAAACGAAATAGAGAATTTTAAATTCGAGGCAGACCAAGCCGAAAGATCCGGTGATTATGGGAAAGTCGCTGAGTTAAGGTATGGGCGTATTAAAGAGGCTGAAAGTCAACTGGAATCATTAAAAGTAAAATTGTTAGAAATGCAGCGTAATTCCGCACTTATTAAAGAAGAAGTGGATGCCGGCGATATTGCCGATGTGGTTTCTAAATGGACAGGAATACCGGTAAGTAAGATGCTGCAAAGCGAAAGAGAAAAGTTGTTGCAATTAGAAAATGAATTACATAAACGTATCGTCGGACAAGATGAAGCAATAGAAGCCATTGCCGATGCTATTCGCAGAAGTCGTTCCGGTTTACAGGATGCCAAACGTCCTATTGGTTCGTTTATTTTTCTTGGTACAACAGGTGTCGGGAAAACCGAATTAGCTAAAGCCTTGGCTGAATTTCTTTTTAATGATGAAACGTCAATGGTTCGAATTGATATGAGCGAATATCAGGAACGACACACCGTTTCCCGATTAATAGGAGCTCCTCCGGGATATGTAGGCTATGAAGAAAGTGGTCAGCTTACCGAAGCAGTGCGAAGAAAACCGTATTCTGTTATTTTACTCGATGAAATTGAGAAAGCGCATCACGATGTTTTTAATATTTTACTTCAGGTGTTAGATGAAGGCAGATTAACAGATAATAAAGGAAGAACAGCCGATTTTAGAAATACAATTATTATCATGACTTCTAATATGGGTTCTCATATTATTCAGGAAAAATTTGAATTATTGAATGAAATTAACAGAGAACAAGTTATTGCTGAAACAAGAACAGCCTTGCATGAAATGCTTAAAAAATCAATTCGCCCTGAATTTCTAAATCGAATCGATGAAATTATCATGTTTAACCCGCTTACAAGAGAAGAAATTCAAAAAATAGTAGAATTGCAATTAAATATTCTTAAAACTCAGTTATTACAAAATTGCATAAAATTAACAGTATCTCCGGATGCCATAGAATGGATTTCTCAACTTGGTTTCGACCCTCAATTTGGTGCAAGACCTCTTAAAAGAGTTATTCAAAGAAAAGTGTTAAACGAATTATCTAAAATGATATTATCGGGAAATATCCAAAAAGATGCTGAAATAGTGTTGGATTTTATGGATAATAAATTGGTTTTTTTTAATAAAACAAAATAGTCCTAATTTATTGCAAAGCGTTTATTTAAGCCCCGACCTTTAGGTCGGGGCTTTGCAATAAAAACAATAAAATTGGGCTTTAGCTCCAACCATATAGAATATTGTTAATGTTTTTTTCTTTTGTTATCTATTCATGTTTTCTAGAAGTATATGCAATTTAAAAATTCAAAAAGGATTCTTTCATGCTCATTGTAAAACATTTTATACCTTTGAATAAATAATAGAATTTATGAAAATTAAATTATATCAGGTAGATGCTTTTGCGGAAAAACTTTTTATGGGGAATCCGGCAGCAGTATGTGTACTCAATAATTTTTTACCCGATCCCATTCTTCAAAATATTGCCATGGAGAATAATTTATCGGAAACAGCTTTTATTGTTAAAAAGAAAAGTGTTTTTCATATTCGTTGGTTTACTCCTTTAATGGAAGTTGATTTATGCGGACATGCTACGCTTGCAGCATCTCATGTTATATTGAATCATTTAAATTATAAAGAGAATGTAATTCATTTTACCTCCAAAAGTGGCGACCTTTACGTAAAGAAAGAGAAAAAACAGTTAATTTTAAACTTCCCCTGCGATCGAATTAAGAAAATTAAAACGCCTAACGTATTAATTGATGGTATTGGCATTTCTCCCGAAGAAACATATAAAGGCGTTAGCGATTATATGATGATTTACAAAGATCAAAAACAGATTGAAAAAATAAAACCCGATTTTAAATGTTTACTGCAAACAGGTGTTAGAGGCGTTATTGTTACAGCAAAAGGAAAAAATGCCGATTTTGTATCTCGGTTTTTCGGACCCGGTGTTGGTATTGATGAAGACCCTGTTACCGGCTCTGCTCATACTACATTAATTCCGTATTGGTCAAAAAAATTAGGAAAAAATGAAATGACCGCTATCCAGCTTTCTAAAAGAAAAGGGATTTTACAATGTAGATACTTAAACGATAGAGTAGAAATTGGCGGGAAAGCGATTACTTATTTAATAGGAGAAATCGAAGTTTAAAAATAACGAATCGTTCAAAATTAATTTTATATAACATTTAAAGATAATCGTATGTTTCATAATCTTTCCGATTTTATTGAAAAGCTCGATAGCATGGGCGAGTTATATAGAATTAAAGAGTTTGTATCGACAGAACTTGAGATTACTGAAATTACCGACAGAATAAGTAAAGCCGGAGGAAAAGCCTTGTTGTTCGAAAATAATGGAACCTCTTTTCCTTTATTGATTAATGCTTTTGGTTCCGAAAAAAGAATATGTTTAGCATTAGGCGTAAACAATTTGAATGAAATAGGACTTGAATTTGAACAGGTTTTTAAAAAACTTGTTTCTTCTCCAAATAGTTTTTTCGATAAACTAAAATTATTGCCAACACTTAATGAGTTTGCTTCTTGGATGCCGAAAGTATTAAATAGGAAAGGGGTTTGTCAGGAGAATGTTTTTTACAATCCGGATATTAACATGTTCCCTATCTTAAAATGTTGGCCTTTCGATGGAGGTAAATTTATTACACTGCCTTTGGTTCATACAATCGACCCTATTACAAAGTCCCGAAATTTAGGAATGTATCGGATGCAGGTTTTTGAAAAAAATATAACCGGAATGCATTGGCATATACACAAAAACTCGGCTCGTCATTTCAGAGAATATAAACGATTAGGACTTAAAATGCCTGTTGCTGTTGCACTGGGAGGAGATCCGATTTATACCTATGCGGCTACCGCACCACTTCCGGATAACATAGATGAATATATATTAGCCGGCTTTTTGCGAAAAAGAAAAGTAGAATTGGTTAAATGCATTACCCAAGATATTGAAGTCCCTGCTGATGCCGATATTGTTTTAGAAGGATATGTTGACCCCCAAGAGGAACTTATTTTAGAAGGCCCCTTCGGAGATCATACCGGATATTATTCTTTAGCGGATTATTATCCGAAGTTTCATATTACGTGTATAACTCATAAAAATAATGCAATATATCCTACCACTATTGTTGGTATTCCACCTCAAGAAGATGCTTTCTTAGGAAAAGCAACCGAACGCATTTTTTTAAGTCCTATTCGTATCAGTCTTCTTTCCGAAATAATGGATATGGTGATGCCTATGGAAGGGGTGTTTCATAATTTGGCAATTGTAAAAATTAAAAATGAATATCCTGGTCATGCGGCTAAAGTAATGAATAGTTTATGGGGTGCCGGTCAAATGATGTTTAATAAAGTAATGATTGTTGTTGACGAAAATACAGATATTCATAATCCTTTTGCTGTTGTTAAAAGCGTGGCCCGAAATGTAAATATATCGTTGGATATTTTATTTTCTAAAGGACCTTTAGATGTGCTAGATCATGCTTCTGATGTTTTTGCTTATGGCGGAAAAATGGGGGTAGATGCTACTAAAAATGGAAGAAATAAAATATTTCAAATTGACCAAATTGATTTACAATCATTAAAATTGAACTACTCTGAAATAAGTGGTATAAATGACCAATTAATTAAACTAAATATTCCAATTTTGTTTTTAACATTAAAAAAAGATAATTCAAGAAATGTGAAAGAATTAGCCGAACAACTTATTTATGAAAAAGGGTTTGAAAATATTTCATATCTCATTTTTGTTGAACAAGGAATAGATTTAACTGATTATGCTGATATTGTATGGTCTGTATCGAATAATATAGATGTGTCAAGGGATTGTTTTATATTAAAATCTTCAAATACATCTTCAACAGATAAACTTATAATTGACGGGACAATTAAAACTTATAAAAAAAACAATTTCGCTCGTCCTTGGCCTAATGTAGTTGTTATGGATGAAATTACAATTAATAACATAAATAGAAAATGGGATTCGCTTCATATTGGGCCTCTTCTAACTTCTCCTTCATTGAAATATATGCCTGTAATACACGGAAATAGTGCTATTTTAAAAAAATAATGAAGAAGAAATATAATAAAATTGAACGAAATCAGTTATTATTGATATTTTTGTAAAAATTAAATCAAAACTTAAAAAAATAATGATATGAAAAAATCAAAACAGATCTTAGTATTAATAGTTTTAGCTATTAGCACATGTTTTACAAGCCTCCACGCACAAGGTTTATTTGTAAAAATCAATGCCGGTTATGGTTTAAAAGCAAGTAGTCAGAATATGACGGGGTTCACTAATCAAACAAGTGCTACCGGATCTATTACACGCGAGCAGGTTAATATTTCTTTTGGTAAAGGCTTCAATTTTGGTGCCGGTGTGGGTTATATGTTTAGTGAGAATATAGGTGCAGAACTCGATGTTTCTTATTTACTTGGTGGAAAATCATTAGCGCACGAGACATATACCGGTGGTTATTCAGATCTTACATTTTATGCTCGTTTTCTAAGACTGAATCCTTCTTTAATAATATCTGCAGGTTCCGGTAATATAAGCCCTTATATAAAAATGGGTGTATTGTTTGGGATGGGTTCTATAACCTATATATTCGATGATTATGATGATGGTGATATTTTATATTTCAAGAATAAATTAAATGGTGGAATAAGTTTTGGCTTAACATCCGGTATTGGTGCTAATTTTAGTTTGAGCGATATGCTATCAATATTTGGCGAGTTGAATATGGTTAATATGTCGTATGCTCCCAAAAAAGGAGAAATTACAGAATTTACTAGTAATGGAATAAATCAATTACCTGAT
>DAOLWT010000156.1:0-5659 GCA_035421345.1 Bacteroidales bacterium | reverse complement strand
GTACCTCGAACGATAAGCTTGCCAATATTCAATTGGCATTAAGGCAGTCTGAAAAACTGGCTCACATGGGACAACTCTCAGCAGGAATAGCACATGAATTAAACAACCCTTTAGGTGTTGTGATAATGTACAGCAATATTCTTCTTGATGAATGTCCACCAGATTCTCCCTTAAGAAAAGATCTCGAATTAATTACGCACCAAGCAGAACGATGTAAAACAATTGTTAGAGGGTTGCTAAATTTTGCTCGAACGAATCAAGTTCGATACGAAATGGTTGACACCAATGAGTTAATTAAAGAAACATTAAATGCTATTATTGTTCCTTCAGAAGTTAATATTGAAATTCAAAATAATATTAACACCAGTATTTTAATTGATAAAGAGCAAATGATTCAATCGTTAACAAACCTTGTAAAAAACGCGATTGAGGCAATGAACAACGGAGGAAAAATTAATCTTATTTTAAAAGAAACATCCGAAAATTATCAGATTTCAATAAAAGATAATGGAAAAGGAATAGAGAAAGAAAATTTAGACAAACTATTTACTCCATTTTTTACAACAAAAGCTATTGGAAGTGGCACCGGACTTGGTTTGCCAACCGTATATGGTATTGTAAAAATGCATAAAGGAGATTTAACCGTTCAATCGAATGTAGATCCTAAAAAAGGACCCACAGGAACCACTTTTACTATTATATTACCTAAAAAAATTAATTAAGAATATAAATATCAATTTCATGAAAAAAGACACTAAAAAAGTATTAATTGCCGATGACGATCCTGATTTTTTAACTTTTATGGAAGTTAATGCCCGTTTACTAGGTTTTGAAGTTCACACGGTAATAAGCCAAAAAGAAGCAGAAGAAGCAATGGTAACTTTTAAACCCGATTTGGCAATTTTTGATTTAATGATGGAAAATAAAGATAGTGGTTTTATTTTAAGTCATAAATTTAAAAAATTATATCCTGACGTGCCTGTTATTATTGCTACCGCAGTTACTGCAGAAACAGGACTGGTATTTGGACTAAACACACCAGGAGAGCGTACATGGATTAAAGCAGATAAATACATTGATAAAAGCTTAAGACCGGATCAACTCCAGAAAGAAATAAAAAGTTTAATGAAAATGTAATTTTTTTAAAAAAATTAACGAATGGAAAAACTTGTTGTTTTAGTGGTAGATGATGAGGAAGGTATTCGCTCAGGGATCTCTCGAATTCTTAATAATTTTAGAGTAGGATTTCCTTTTTTGGAAGACGACTTCGAATATGATATACATGAAGTTGGTACCGGAGAAGATGCGCTTGATTTTATTAAGAATAATAAAACCGACATAATGCTTCTAGACAACAAGCTTCCGGGTATTTATGGGATAGATGTTTTGGAATACCTGAATAAGAATAAATTCGATATTCAAGTAATGATGATTACGTCATACTCCTCGCTGGAATTAGCTGTTAAAGCCACCCAAAATGGAGCTTTTAACTTTGTTCCTAAGCCTTTTACTCCACAGGAGCTAAAATCAGCAATGGAAAGTATTACAAAACATCTATTCCTAAAAAGGATGACCAATAAAATGACTCAAGACGATAAAGAACTGCGTCATCAATTTTTATCGGTTTTATCTCATGAATTGAAATCGCCTATAAATGCAGTAGAAGGTTACATGAACATGATGAAAGAACGACAAATAGGTAAAAGTTTGGAGGATTACGACCAAATGATTGAACGTTCGTTAATTCGTTTAAGGGGAATGAGAGGCTTAATTAATGACATGCTTGATTTAACCAGACTTGAATCTTCTGCCAATAACAGAAATATAGTGGATGTTGATTTATTCGATATTGCGAAGTATGTACTAGACACCTTTGAGCCATTAGCTAAACAAAAAAACATTAAAATATTTTTAGACATGCCGGAAACATTAGTTGTTAAGGCTGTTAGACAAGAAATAGAAATCGTTTTTAATAACTTAGTTTCAAACGCTATTAAATATAATAAAGAATCGGGAACGATTCATATTAAAATAAAAGAAATTGGGAACGCTGTTAATATTGTAGTAGAAGATTCAGGTATTGGAATGACCAATGAAGATATTGGAAAATTATTCCACGAGTTTGTTAGAATAAAAAACCTTAATACGAAAGATATAGCCGGTACCGGATTAGGATTATCAATAGTAAAAAAAATAGTAGAAGCATATCATGGAACTATTGATGTAACGAGTACATTAAATGTTGGAAGTAAGTTTAACTTATTAATTCCTAAATTTTAAAAAAATACAAAATGAAATTTACCCCTGAAAAATATTCCATTCCAGACGAGTCTATGAAACCATTTATAGACCCTGAAGAAATTAATAATTACTTAGAAAAAACAAAAAACCCATCAAAAGAGAGAGTTCGTGAAATTATTGCCCTATCTCTATCCAAAAAAAGATTATCACTCGAAGAAACGGCAGTTCTTATTAATGCGAACAGCCCCGAATTAATTCAAGAAATTAAAGAAGGCGCAAAAACACTTAAAAAAAATATTTACGGAGATCGTATTGTATTATTTGCACCACTTTATATTGGAAATAAATGTTCTAATAATTGTACCTATTGCGGATTCAGAGCTTCCAACACACATGCTGTCAGAAAAACACTTTCCGATAATGAAATTATTAAGGAAATAGAATCGCTTGAAGATAACGGACAAAAAAGATTAGTCCTTGTTTACGGTGAACATGAACAATACAATCCTGAATATATTGCTCATACTGTTAATTTAGCATATCAAGTAAAAAAAGGGAATGGAGAAATTAGACGTGTTAATATTAACGCTGCTCCTCTCGAGATTGAAGGATTTAAAATTGTGAAAGAATCAGGAATAGGAACTTTTCAAATTTTTCAAGAAACATACCATCCGGAAGCATACAAAACGTACCATCTAAGAGGTAAAAAAGCAGATTATAATTATCGGTTAACCGCTTTAGATAGGGCACAAGAAGGAGGAATTGACGATGTAGGAATAGGCTCCTTGTTTGGTTTATACGATTGGCGTTTTGAAGTAATGGGTTTAGTTCGTCATACAAATCATTTGGAAGCTTGCTATAATGTAGGACCTCACACTATTTCATTCCCAAGAATAAAAGATGCATCCACACTTGATTTAAAAGATAAATATTTTGTAAGCGATGAAGATTTTTCGAAATTGGTTGCTATTTTAAGACTAGCCGTTCCTTATACTGGAATGATTCTTACGGCCAGAGAACCTGCTCATCTAAGAGATGAAATTATTCACTTTGGCGTATCTCAAATAGATGGAGGTACCAAAATTGAAATAGGAAGTTATGCTGAAAAAGAAAATGATGCCAAAAATTTAGATAAAGGCCAATTCCGAATTAATGATGACCGTTCCTTAAATGAAATTATTACTGATTTATTAGAGAAAGAAATGCTCCCCTCTTTTTGTACTGCGTGTTACAGACTTGGAAGAACAGGAGAACATTTTATGGAATTCTCGGTACCCGGTTTTATTAAACGTTATTGCACACCGAACGCAATACTTACATTAGCGGAATATTTGGTTGATTATGCACCTGAAGCAACCGCTAATAAAGGGTGGAAAGTTATCGATAATCATATCAATCAAATTAAAGATATTAAAACTAAAAATTCTATTCTCGAAAAAATTGAATTAATAAAAACAGGAAAACGAGATTTGTATTTCTAATTTCTATGAATAAAGGAAAAGATAACAAACCCCATATCGCTATATTTGGAAGAAGAAATGTTGGTAAAAGTTCTTTCATTAATGCCATTACAAAAAGCGATATCTCTATTGTTTCCGATACGCCCGGTACAACAACAGACCCCGTTAAGAAATCGATGGAAATTTTCGGAATTGGTCCGGTTATACTAATAGATACTGCCGGAACCGACGATGTAGGAGAACTGGGTGATAAAAGAATTAAAAAAACTTTCGAAATTATTAAACAAATAGATTATGCCATTATTGTAACCGATTATAATTGTTTTAGCATCTATGAAGAAAACCTAATAAAAGAGCTAAACCAATATAAGGTTGATTACTGCATAATTCACAACAAATCCGACCTTCAAAAATTAACCAACAATACCATAAAACAAATTCGCTCCTATACGAACGCTCCTATTGTTGAATTTAGTGCTAATACAAGCAATAATTTAGAAGAGATTATTGAAACTATAAAAAATAATATCCCAGAAAATAGCTATAAAAAAATGTCACTTTTTGACAATATAGTTCATGCAGGAGATATTGTAATGCTAATTACCCCTATTGATTCAGAAGCACCTGAAGGAAGAATGATTTTGCCTCAAGTAATGGCGATACGAAGTATTTTAGATAAACAAGCCGTAAACATTGTTTTAAAAGAAACAGAAGTCGATGCCTTTCTAAAAAAAACAGGAATAAAACCTTCTTTAGTGGTAACCGACAGTCAAGTATTTCATAATGTAAATAAAATTATACCCAAAGATATTCCATTAACTGGATTTAGCGTTGCATTTGCCAACCTTCGGGGACCATTTGACGAATATGTTAAAGGAACAAAAAAAATTGCTGAATTAAAAAACGGTGATCATATTCTAATCCTTGAATCATGCACACATCAGGTTAGCTGTGAAGATATTGGAAGAACAAAAATACCTAACTGGTTATCTGAATATACCTCTAAAAATTTAACTTTCGATATTGTAAGCGGGCTAAATAATATTAATAGACCTATTACCGATTATGCGCTGATTATACAATGTGGTGGATGTATGATAACTCGCAAACAACTTATTAATCGTTTGCAAATAGCTATTGATGCGGGGATACCCATTACCAATTATGGTCTTTTAATTGCTTACATAAATGGGATTTTTGAAAGAGCTGTTGCTCCGTTCATAAAATAATATGAATGGCATCGCTAACATATTAAACAAAAAAGAGTTTTCGAAAGAAGATATAATCTATTTATTATCGGTTAAAAATAAAGACGACCAATCTCTTTTATTTCAAAAGGCATTCGAAGTAAAGCTAAAAAATATTGGGAAGAATGTATATTTAAGAGGACTTATAGAACTTTCTAACCAATGTAAAAAAAACTGTTTGTATTGTGGAATTCGAGGGGGTAACGAAAAAGTTAATAGGTATGCTATTCCAGACGATGAAGTAATTGAAGTAGCAAAATATGCGCAAAAACTTAATTTTAACAGCATCGTATTTCAATCGGGAGAAAGAAGCGACAGTGCTTTTGTTGAACGAATTAGTAATTTAATAAAAAAAGTAAAAGAAGTAACTAACCCCCAACTACGGTTAACACTATCGGTTGGAGAACAATCGTTCGAAACGTATAAAAATTGGTTTAACGCAGGAGCTGAGAGATATTTATTAAGAATAGAAAGTTCAAACAAAAATGTATACAACAAAATTCACCCAAACGACGAGCTACATAGTTACGATATTCGATTAAAAAGTTTAGAAAATGTAAAAAAAGCAGGTTTTCAAACAGGCACAGGCATTATGATTGGCCTCCCTTTTCAAACAGTTGAAGACCTTGCAGATGATTTATTGTATATAAAAAAACTAGCTGTCGATATGGTTGGTATGGGCCCTTATATTGAACATGCCGACACTCCTTT
>DAOLWT010000155.1:0-5664 GCA_035421345.1 Bacteroidales bacterium | reverse complement strand
TATCTGCACAAAACAGAACCTTGTTTTGTATCAAAATTTTCTGAAGGCCATTCTTTACTTTTATTAAAAAACATACCATTCTAATCAATGAATTATCAGCGAGTTAGTAATGAGTTAGATAGATTGTAAATTTAAAATAGTCCAACGGATATTTTAAATTTTACAATGGTAATGCCGATTACATATATGTTATGGTTCAATTTATTGGACTATTACATATATGCAATCGGTATTAAACAGAATCTTTTTAAATTGCATTATCCTCACTCCCAAGCATGCTGAGCATTTTTTTTGCAAAATAGTTTCATATATACTAAAAGTTAAAATAGGATGTTTATAATACATGTATTTAATGCAATTTTATTAAAAGTAATATGTGAATAACTATTTATTTAGAAGCCATATAAAAAATAGATAATTTGTAATTTTGCTCGATTATTCTATCATAAATTTCAATACGTTATGAATAAAATTCAGCTATCAATTTTTTTCTTTTTTGCAATCTTTTTTTCTTCTATTGTTTCTTTTGGTCAAAGAAATTTGATTACACATAACCCAATAGAAGCATACGAGAAAGGATTGAACTTATTTATGAAAGAGAAGTACAATCCGGCACAAGCGTATTTTGAAAAAATAATAACGATGAATGAAGAAAAACAATCGGAGATGATTGTTAATGCTGAATATTACTACGCTTTATGTGCCATTGAACTTTTTCACCCCAATGCCGAATATTTAATTTTAAAGTTTATAAATACCTATCCTGAAAACGCAAAAATAAAACTGGCAACATATCAACTAGCAAAACTTCAATACCGAAAGAAAAAATACAAAGATGCCTGTGAAACTTATAGCAATGTCGATATTTATGACCTTACCAAAGATGAATTAACAGCGTATTATTTCGAGTATGGTTACTCTAAGTTTATGTTAGCTGACTATGATAATGCTAAAAATCTATTTTATGAATTAATTGAAACCGATAATAAGTATTATGCACCTGCAAATTATTTTTATGCCCACATAAATTATTTAGAAAAAAATTACGAAACAGCATTAAAGAGTTTTGAAAAAGCACTAAGTAATTCCAATTTTCAATCGCTTATTCCATATTATATTATTCAAATTTATTATTATCAAGAAAAATATGAAGAAGCAATAAATTATGCAAAACCAATTCTAGATTCATCGAATACAGTGCGTTTGGATGAAATAAATAGAATAATAGGGGAGTCTTATTTTAAATTGGGTAAATATTCCACTGCAATTCCTTATTTTGAACAATATGTTAAAAAGACTTCACAATCGATTACGCGCGAAGATTATTATAAATTAGGATTTGTTTATTATAAAAGTGGAGAAAATTATAATACAGCGATTGATTATTTTAAAAAAGTAACAGAAAAAAATGATTCTTTATCGCAAAATACGTATTATTTGTTGGGAGATTGTTATTTAAAAACGAATAACAAAAAATTTGCTTTACTTGCTTTTCAATCGGCATACAAGCTTTCATTTTATGATAATATAAAACAAGATGCTCTTTTTAATTTTGCTAAACTATCGTACGAACTCTCATTAAATCCTTATAACGAAGCCATTTCTTCTTTTCAGAAATATTTAAACGATTATCCCAATGCATCACAAACCGATGAAGTGCGATCGTATTTGGTAAATATTTTTTATACCACCAAAAATTACAAAGATGCGCTCACGTTTATAGAAAAAATGAAAGTTAGAACAGATTTAACCGATATAGCATATCAGAAAATTGCATATTACAGAGGGATTGAATTATTTAACGATAAAAAATTAGATAATGCAATTAGTTTGTTCGAAAAATCATTAGCGTATCCTTTCGATAAAACGGTTAAAGTACAGTGTTTTTATTGGAAAGCAGAAGCTTTATATCGATTATCGGAATTCGATTCAGCCCTTGTTTATTATGACCAATTTCTTTTATCTCCGGGTGCTTTTTCGCTCCCTTATTATAATACCGCAAATTATAACATGGGATATTGTTATTTTAAATTAAAAGAATACACTTCTGCCAACAGAAGTTTTAGAAAATTTATTGTAGGTAAATCAAAAGAAAAAATAAAAATTATAAACGATGCCTATTTACGAATAGCCGATTGTTATTATGTTTCTTCCGATTATGAAAGCGCTATTGAAAATTACGATAAAGCCATAGAACTAAATATATTTGATACCGATTATGCATTATATCAAAAAGCACTATGCTTAGGAGTGCTTGCGAAATATGATGAAAAAACTGCAACATTAGCAGGTCTTTTAAAGAAATTTCCAAAAACAGCATATGCCGATGATGCTCAATTTGAAATGGCAAATACCTACTTAATTCAAAATGATAACGAAAACGCATTGATTCATTTTAATAAACTGGTTCAGAATTTCCCGAATAGTAGTTATGTAAAAAATACATTACTCAAAAAAGGATTAATATATTTCAATACAGATCAAAATTATTTAGCTCTTCAAACATTTAAAAAGGTAGTTGCCGATTATCCTGCCACGAACGAATCGAAAGATGCATTGGTGAGTATTCGTAATATTTATATGGATATAGACAAAGTAGATAGCTTTTACGTATATGTTAAAAGCCTTCCTTTTGAATATGGTTCAAAAACAGAACAGGATTCTATTACGTATATTGCCAGCGAAAAAAAGTATATGAATGGCGATTGTGATAAAGCAATAAAAGGGTTTTCGGCATACATGGAACAATTTCCGCAAGGCTATTTTGCTTCAAATGCCCATTATTATATGGCCGAATGCAAATACAAAAATAATCAATTGCAAGATGCCTTAAATGATTATGTTTTTGTTGTAAATCAACCCAAAAATAAATTCACGGAATATGCATTATTAAAAGTGGCAGACGTCTGTTACGATTTAGAAAAATACGATAGTGCGGCAACCTATTATACCCTACTCGAAAATGATGCAGAATACAAAACGCATATTATGTTAGCGAGAACAATGAAAATGCGTTGTTATGTTAAGTTAGGGAATCTCGAAAAATCAATAAAGACTGCAAGAACATTGATTGTTACGGAAAAAGTTTCAGAAGAAACATTGGCAGAAGCACATTTAACTATTGGGAAAGCAGCATTAGCCATGGATAGCATTGCTTTAGCACAAACGGAATTTGAACTAACTTTTAAAAATAGTCCTACCAGTGAAAGCGGTGCCGAAGCAAAATATAATTTAGCGTATATCAATTTTTTGTTAAAAGATTATACTGCTTCTGAAAAAATTATATTCGAAATAATAAATCAAATTCCTTCGTATGATTATTGGATTGCGAAAAGTTTTATTTTATTGTCGGATGTATATATAATAAACGGGAATAAAATGCAAGCCAAAGCAACCTTGCAGAGTATAATTGATAATTACGACGGAGCCGATTTAATAACCTTAGCACATGAAAAGTTAAATGTTATTTTACTCTCCGAAAAAGCAGAAGAGCTAAAAATAAAAGAAGCAACTATTCAGAAAGAGGCAGAAAATAATACAGCAATAGATCCCCTAAATAATGATAAAAATAAATTGGAGGAGGAAAAGATAAATGAATAAAAACACATTTTCTTTCATAATAACAAAGACATTCTTTCTTGTTTTTTTGCTTTTACTTTTGTCATTTAAAAGTAAATCTCAAAATCAGGATGTAATTATTATTGATACCTATAAACCTGTAATTTCGGATGCCTTTAAAATTAACGAAAACCCTCAAATTACCGATACGGCTGTCGAAAAAATAGATTTAATATATCAGGTAAGCCCTGCTTATTATCCATTATCATATACGTTAAACCCAATAAAACCAGCTAAATTATCAGGTCAACCGTTATCGAAATTATATAAATCATATCTTAAAGTAGGTTTTGGCTCTAATATAACCCCTTTAGCTGAGTTTAGTATAGGCAATACCCGATCTGCAAAACAATCTATTGGCTTTATTTATCGGCATTTTTCTTCTTCTGGAAAAATTAAAGAATATGGATATCCCGGTTTTAGCGATAATGAAGCTAGTTTCTATGTAAAGAAATTTTATAAAAATCATACCTTTTCAACCGATATTGATTTTGCTCGAAATGTTATTCATTATTATGGTTTTCTCGCCGATCAGCATAGCGATATTACCAAAGATTCTACCCGTCAAAGATTTAATAAAATAGGCGCAACACTAAATTATAAAAGTAACTATATTGATTCCTCTCGTTTAAATCATAACTTTGCGTTTAACTTTTACTCGCTTTCCGACTTGTTTAAATCGATGGAAAATCATTTCGGATTAAATGCATCAATCAATAAAAATGTCAATTTGCTGGGTAAAACAATAAAAAATCAAAATTTAGGAATTAATTCTATTATTCATTTTTATAACAATAGAAATTTATTAGATACCAGCAATAATGGAATGCTAAATTTATTTCCTCATTTCTCTGCTAACTACGATTTAATACAATTTACACTTGGACTAAACACATTCTTCGAATTTTCGGATAATTCTAAAATTCATTTTCTTCCGTCTATTCATTTTAATTTAAATTTATACAACCGTATTTTTGTTGTATATGGTGGTTTAACCAATAATTTAGAACGGAATAATATAGATAAAATTTATAAAGAAAACCCCTTTATAAATACATCGCTGCCACTTGAATTTTCGTATACAAAATCAAAATTTTATGGTGGGTTTAAAGGAAGTATAAGCTCAAATCTTTCTTTTAATGCTTCTGTTTCAAAATCTGTTATCGACCAGTTACCTTTATTTTATAATGATACGACTGCTGAGTTGTTGAATAAATTTCTTGTTTTATATGATAAGGTAGGTGTTTTTAACACTCATTTTGATATTACTTTTCAGAAAAAAGAAAAAATTAAACTCTTATTAGCAAGTAATTATTATCAGTATTTTACCGAAAAGGAACAAAATGCATGGTATAAGCCTACCATGGATGTTCAATTATTAACCCAATATAACTTGATGGATAAGTTTATTTTAAAAGCCGATATTATTGCATATAACGGAGTGGATGCGAAATTTATTTATAGTAATAATCCCGTTTCAACTAAAATTATTCATTTAAAAGGAACAACCGATGTTAATTTAGGCGTAGAGTATTGTTATTCGAAAATACTTTCAGCTTTTCTAAATTTTAATAATATTACTTCTTCCAAATATAAACAATGGATTAAATATCCAACCTATGGATTTAATATTTTAGGAGGTATTTCTTACTCATTTTAACATACTGTTTTTTTTACATAAATTAATAAAAAAATTATTAATTTTATTTAACAATTTATTATTATATAAGTTGCATATAATCAATAAATTAAAAACTTTTAAAATCGCTCGTTTTTCATTCATTTTATACCCTTTATTTCAATGATTTTTCCTATCTTTGTCTATATTAAAAAAGAAGATAGAAATGAGCGAAATTGAAAAAGAAATTATAGAAAAAGAAACCTACACTGCCGATAATATTCAAGTATTAGAAGGGCTGGAAGCAGTTCGTAAAAGACCTGCGATGTATATTGGGGATGTTAGTTCCAGAGGCTTACATCATTTAGTATATGAAGTTGTTGATAACTCCATAGATGAAGCGCTTGCCGGATACTGTTCCCAAATAG
>DAOLWT010000154.1:0-5668 GCA_035421345.1 Bacteroidales bacterium | reverse complement strand
ACCATGTTTGGCGGACAATAAAACTTTTCTAATCCCTCTTTCGAGGGATTTTTTTATAATAATAAGTTGGTAGCTTTTTTATTTATCCGTTAACATATTAATGTTTATAAATATCTCTGTTTTTATTACAGTATTTTTTTACCTTTGCACATTAGGTATATGGCTTTAAATGGCAGACTCAATCAATAAATTTAAAAAAAACACGCTTAAAGAAGAGGAAAAGGAAATTCCTACTTCCGAGTCTATTCCTATTAAAACCAAAAAAAAGGTTGAAAAAAAGGAAGCTCCTAAAGAAAACATACAAAACAGTAAAACTTCTTTTTTAAAAGATGAACGATTACATAAAGTAGTTGGTTTATTCCTTATTATTTTTTCATTTTATCTTTTCTTTGCTTTTATATCTTATTTGTTAAGCTGGGAAAAAGACGACAGCTTTTTTAGCCTTTCAACAAGTAATTTTTTGATAGATAATTCTTCTCTTCCTGATAACTGGATGGGAAGAATTGGAACGTATCTTTCTTTTATATTTATTAAAAAATGGTTTGGCATTTCCTCTTTTTTATTTGTTTTGATTAGCTTTATAACGGGCTTAAAACTTTTTTTAAATATTCGCTTATTACCCCTTGGCTTAACGTATAAATATTCATTTTTCTTTTTAATATGGACTTCCATATCCATTGCATATGTATTTCAAAACCCTGATTATTTTATTTTAGCAGGAACATTTGGGTACCAGATAAACATATGGCTAAATGGACTACTAGGCTATATTGGTACAGGTTTATTACTTCTTTTTTCCATCGTTAGTTTTTTAATTATTGCATATAACCTTTCTTTTAAATGGTATAAAAGAAAAATTTCAGAAACACCGCTAGAAAAAGAAACAACGGAAATAATTGAAGAGAAAGAGAATGTAAATTCTAAAAATACGTTTATTAATATTGCTGAAAAAGAGGACGAAAATAAGGAGGAAGAACCTATTGAATTAGAGTTAGACATTAAAAAAGAAGAGATAAAGGAAGTTAAAAAACAAACCTTAGAAATAATAAAAGAAGAGATTCCGTTAGATGATAAAAAAGAAAAGATAGAATTTACTATAGAAAAAGCAGAAGAGTCGGAAAAGCCGGAAGAAATAACGGCAGAAAAAATAGTATCTGAATTCGGTCCTTTCGACCCTAAACTCGATTTACCAAAGTTTAAGCTTCCCACGGTTGATTTACTAGATAATTATGAATCTAAATCAGCTGGAGTACAAAAAGAAGAACTGGAAACGAACAAAAATAAAATTGTTGAAACGCTGAGTAATTACTCCATTCAGATTGATAAAATAAAAGCAACGATAGGTCCTACGGTTACTTTATATGAAATTATTCCTGCTGCAGGCGTGCGTATTTCCAAAATAAAAAATTTAGAAGATGATATTGCATTAAGTCTGTCGGCTCTTGGTATTCGAATAATTGCGCCTATACCCGGAAAAGGAACAATTGGTATTGAAGTCCCTAATCAACGCCCGGAAATTGTTCCTATGAAAGCAATTCTTACCTCCGATAAATTTCTAAATAATAATTTTGAACTCCCTATTGGACTTGGTAAAACAATTGCCAACGAAAGCTTTGTTACCGATTTAACTAAAATGCCGCACTTATTGGTTGCCGGTGCTACCGGACAAGGTAAATCGGTAGGGTTAAACGCCATTTTAACATCCTTACTTTTTAAAAAACATCCATCGCAATTAAAATTCGTATTAATAGACCCTAAAAGGGTGGAGTTAACCTTATTTAATAAAATAGAACGTCATTACTTGGCAAAATTACCCGATGTGGAAAATGCCATTATTACAGATACAAAGCAGGTTGTACGCACATTAAATTCACTATGTATCGAAATGGATACAAGGCTAGATTTAATGCACGATGCAAGAGTACGTAATATAAAAGAGTATAATGAAAAATTTATTGCACGTAAATTAAATCCCAATGAAGGACATCGCTTTCTACCATACATCGTATTAGTGGTTGATGAATTTGCCGATTTAATTATTATGGCTGGCAGAGAAGTAGAAACGCCTATTACCCGATTGGCTCAGTTAGCCAGAGCTATAGGGATACATTTAATTATTGCTACACAAAGACCTTCGGTAAATATTATTACCGGTACCATTAAAGCAAATTTCCCTGCTCGTATGGCATTTCGGGTTATTTCTAAAATAGATTCTAGAACAATCCTTGATACGGGTGGTGCCGATCAATTAATTGGTAGAGGAGATATGTTACTTTCTACCGGAAGCGACCTTATCCGCTTGCAGTGTGCATTTGTAGATATTCATGAAGTGGAAAAAGTAACAGAATATATTGGAGAACAACGAGGGTATAATAATGCATTTTATTTACCCGAATTTAATGAAGACAATGGGGAAGAGGCGAAAGGGATTGATTCTTCTGAAAAAGATGAGTTATTCGAAGAGGCCGCTCGCATTATTGTTAGTCATCAGCAAGGGTCTACCTCTCTTTTACAAAGAAAACTAAAATTAGGATATAACCGCGCCGGTAGAATTGTAGACCAATTAGAAGCAGCTGGAGTTATTGGCGCATTTGAAGGAAGCAAGGCGAGGGAAGTAAAAATTCCGGATTTAGAAAGTTTGGAACGGTTTTTGAAAAACATAAATCAATAATATTAAATAAACTTAATTATGAAAAGGATTAATATTTTTTTGTTGTCGTTCTTGTTTATCGGTTTATTAAACAATAATGCGTTTACTCAAATCGACGACACAAAAGCGCAAACGATGCTAGATGCTGTAAGTGCTAAAATGAAAGGATACAGCACCATGAAAATTGCTTTTACCTACACAATCATCAATACGAAATCAAACATTAACGAATCGAAATCAGGTACTATTCAAGTTAAAGGATCTAAATATCATTTGGATATAGGAAGTCAAAAGGTTTTTTGTAATGGAACAACTGTTTGGACCTATTTAAAAGATGAAAACGAAGTTAATATTAATAGTGTTTCTACTCAAGACGATGCTGTTAATCCTACAACAATCCTTAATAATTATAAAGCTAATTTTAAAGCGAAATTTATAAAAGAAGTAGTTGAAGGAGGTAAAACGTTAATGGTTATTGATTTAACTCCAATAAAAGGGAAATCGTATTTTAAAGTTAGGTTGAATATTGATAAAACGGCAAAAGAAATTGTAAGTTCAATTATTTACGATAAAAATAGCACTACCTATACCTATAAAATTAATAGCTTAACTCCCAATGTAACACTCTCCAACGATTTGTTTACATTTAATAAAACCAAATACCCTGGCGTGGAAGAAAATGATATGAGATAGTTTTTATTTTAAATAGAAGTAATTTTAGATAATTCATTACAAATTAGTTAAAGCAGATTTTTTTTAAAAATCTGCTTTATTATTTTAAGAGGAAATTTAATGTCATTTATTCTTGCTACTTTTGCAATAATTGTGTTATAGATAAACGAGAACTAAATAAAAAGAAATTGAAATTCCTGAAAAAACCATATCCCTTTAACGACGATTTAAAATATAATTCCATTATGATATTTTTTATCAGTCTGGGAGTATTTGTTTTCCTTTTTCTTTTTCGTCCTTTTAATATAAGTTTGCTCGAAACAACTGACCAATATTATCTAATGATAGGCTTAAGCTTTATCACTTTTTTAATTTTAAGTGTCAATTTATTGTTTTTGCCAAGTTTTTTTCATCGACATTTCTCTAATTTAAAATGGAATATTCAAAAAGAGATATTATGGAATATTTGGCTATTATTCACTATATCAAGTGGTTATTATCTGTATTGCAAGGCACTAGGGACTTTAGAATTTGAATTTAATATTGTTGTTACATTGCAATTAGCGGCTGTTTTTCCTATAGCGGTGGTTATTATTATTAATAGAAACAGAATTATTCGCTCTCGATTAAAAACATCCGACGAATTAAATAAAAAACTAAAAGAAAATAAGTTAATTCAAGAAAAAATAGTTGTTTTTGATTCTGATTATCAAAAAGATAAATTGTCATTAAAAGTAAGCATTTTATTATTTGTTCGTTCTGCTAATAATTATATTGAAGTTTTTTGGAAAGAAGGAGATTCATTTAAAAGTCAGATGGTTAGATGTAGTTTGACAAAAGCAGAAGAAGCCCTAAAGGAGTACAAGTTTATTTTTAAATGTCATCGATCTTATATTTTAAATAAAAATTTTGTAGAAAAAGTAGAAGGAAATTCTCAAGGTTACAAAGTTTTTTTAGAAAACATAAATTTTCCTATCCCCGTTTCTAAAAATTTCGTTCAAAAACTGAATAAAATTTTGTAAAAAACTTCAAATTTATCCCTAAACGGACGAATTTCGCCCCTATTTTGTTTTTTTAACCCTAACAATTGATTTTAATACCTTATTCAAAATAAATATTTTTTCTGTTTTTAATTTTGTATAAATTTTTATAAAAATAAAAAGAAGTATGAATTCGTTGAGAATAGGAAATTTAGAAGTAAAAGTACCTATCGTTCAAGGTGGTATGGGCGTTTGTGTGTCTTTATCCGGATTAGCTTCAGCTGTTGCAAATCAGGGTGGTATTGGCGTTATTTCTGCTGCCGGTATTGGTATGGATGAACCCGATTACATCGTTAATTTTTATGAGGCCAATATTAGAGCACTTCGAAAAGAAATTGCAAAAGCACGTTCTCTTTCTAATGGGGTAATAGGATTAAATGTTATGATGGCATTAAGCGATCATGAAAGTCTGATTATTACAGCTATAGAAGAAGGAATTGATGTTATTTTTATTGGAGCAGGATTACCTTTAAAAATTCCTCAAGTAATTGAAAATGCTGGTTTAAAAAATCATAACACCAAACTAATACCCAAAGTTTCATCTGCAAAAGCAGCTAAACTTATATTTCAATATTGGTATAATAAATATGGTTTTGTTCCCGCTGCCGTTGCTGTAGAAGGTCCTTTGGCCGGTGGTCATTTAGGCTTTAGTAAAAGCGATTTATTAGATCAATCTAAAAACCTTAAAACATTAGTAGAAGAAACGGTTGCAGAAATTCGTGTTTTTGAAGAAAAACTAGGAATAGAAATTCCTGTAATTGCCGGAGGTGGAATTCATTCGGGAAAAGATATGTTCGATATTATGCAGGCAGGTGCAAAAGCCGTTAAAGTAGGAACTCGGTTTGTAACTACTTATGAATGTGATGCTTCTCAGGCATTTAAAGATATGTACTTGAACAGTAAAGAAGAAGATATCGTTTTAATAGATAGTCCTGTCGGTTTACCCGGAAGAGTGGTTAAAAACGATTTTGTTAAACAAATTCTAAACGGAGAAACCAAACCTTTTAAATGTCCTTGGAGATGTTTATCCTCTTGTAACTGTAAAGATGCTCCTTTTTGTATAGCTAAAGTTTTGTTTAATTCAGCCAAAGGGATTATGGATGAAGGTTTTGCATTTGCCGGCGCAAAAGCATATTTAGCCACCCGAATGATGCATGTTTCGGAAGTAATGAATGAGTTAATATCTCAATATCAAATAGAAGAAAATAAACCTAATATAAAGCCTTTAATTATTCCTCAAAATCAAGATTCAATTGTAATAGTTAATACTTAATCTGACAGTTGGTATAAAAATATAGAGTTTTTT
>DAOLWT010000153.1:0-5670 GCA_035421345.1 Bacteroidales bacterium | reverse complement strand
CGAAATATTTTTAAGAATTCAAAATTATTTTCAATATTTATTTAATGTAACTAATTTCTGTTGCCGTTATTTTTAATAGATTAAGTGATTAATAATTAATTTATTAAAAGCATGTAAAAATAGTTAAATCGATATATATTGCCAAAATAAATATTATAAAAAATGAATGTATTAAAAGCGTATTATTCAGAAGTTTAAATGTTTTGTAAGTTTGGAATTCGTATTGTATTAAGCTTTTTTTATTTATTAACACTGCTAAAACTTCCTTGCATTTTAATTATTTTTACCAAATAGAATAATATTATAGAGAGAAAGAATAATTATGTCTGAATTTACTCATTTACACGTACATACACAGTATTCAATATTAGATGGACAAGCTGATATTAAGGTATTAATAAAAAAAGTGGTCGATTATGGAATGAAAGCAGTTGCCATAACCGATCATGGCAATATGTTTGGCGTTTTTGATTTTTTTAAAACAGCAAACGAATATAAAATTAAGCCTATTTTAGGTTGTGAAATGTATGTTGCGGAAGGAAATCGATTTGAAAAAAAAGGGCGTGAAGATAGAAGTGGTTTTCATTTAATATTATTAGCAAAAAATTATGAAGGGTATAAAAATTTATCAAAATTATCCTCCCTTTCTTTTAAAAAAGAGGCTTTTTATTACACTTCTCGTATCGATAAAGAAATTTTAAAACAATACAGTCGCGGATTAATTGCCACCTCGGCTTGTATAGGAGGAGAGATACCCCAACTAATATTAAATTCCGATATAGAAAAGGCAGAACAAGTACTTTTAGAATACAAAGAAATTTTTGGAAATGATTTTTATTTGGAACTTCAAAATCATAATCTGCCTGAACAGTTGGAAGTGAATGAGGTGTTAATACAGTTGGCGAAGAAATATGATATTAAGTTAATCGCTTCGAATGATGTCCACTTTGTAAATGCCGATGATGCGAAAGCACATGATATTCTGGTATGCTTAAACACCTCCAAAGATTTTGATGACCCCACTAGAATGAGGTATAGTGGACAAGAGTATTTAAAATCACCGGAAGAAATGATGAAGCTGTTTGTAAACTGCCCGGAAGCTATTACGAATACACAAGAAATTGTCGATAAAATTGAAAATTACGATTTATACCATGCTGTTATTATGCCTTCATTTCCTATTCCTGAAGGCTTCGACGGAGAAGATTCCTATTTGACTCATCTTACTTTTAAAGGAGCAGAAAAACTTTATCCCGATTTAACAGATGAAATTAAAGATAGAATAAATTACGAATTAAAAGTTATTAGTGAAAAAGGGTTCGCTGGCTATTTTTTAATCGTTTCAGATTATATTAACGAAGCGAAAAAACAAAATGTGGCTGTAGGACCGGGTAGAGGCTCTGCTGCCGGCTCTGTAGTGGCATTTTGTGTTGGAATTACAGGAATCGACCCAATTAAATATAATTTGCTTTTCGAACGTTTTCTAAATCCGGAAAGACCTTCAATGCCCGATATTGACGTAGATTTTGATGATGACGGGAGAGAAAAAGTAAAAAATTATGTCATCGAAAAATACGGAGTAGAACGCGTAGCTCAAATTATCACATTCGGTACCATGGCCGCTAAATCTGCTATTAGAGATGTTGCACGCGTGTTAAAACTTCCTTTGTCAGAATCCGATCGCTTGGCTAAATTAGTGCCTCTTACAGCCGATATGAATCTTAAAAAAGCGTTTAAAGAAGTTCCGGAATTGAATGAAGCAAAGGAAAAAGGAAGTGCATTAGTGCGAGATACCTTGATTTATGCAGAGAAACTAGAAGGATCTATTCGCCATACCGGTGTTCATGCCTGTGGAATTATAATAGGACGAGATGACTTAAATGAGCATATTCCATTGAGTACTGCTAAAGATGCAGACTTAATGGTTACGCAATACGAAGGAAATCAAGTGGAGAGTGTTGGAATGCTAAAAATGGATTTTTTAGGTTTAAAAACATTATCTATCATAAATGATGCGATTGAAAATATTGAGCATCGACATCATATAAAAATAAATATTGAAACAATTCCATTAGACGATGATGCTACCTTTAAATTATTTCAAAATGGAGATACCGTAGGTACTTTCCAATTTGAATCGGATGGAATGAGGAATTATTTAAAAGATTTAAAGCCAACTTCCATGGAAGATTTAATTGCCATGAATGCATTGTATCGTCCGGGACCAATGGATTATATTCCTCAATTTATTAAACGAAAACTAGGAAAAGAAAAAGTTGAATATCCGCACCCATGGTTGGAAGAGCTATTAAAACCAACCTATGGCATTATGGTGTATCAAGAACAAATCATGCAAACAGCTCAAATTATGGCAGGGTATTCGTTAGGTGCCGCCGATAATTTACGCCGTGCCATGGGCAAGAAGAAGAAAGAGGTAATGGAGAAAGAAAGAGCCATATTTGTGCAAGGTGCCGAAAATAAAGGGGTTGAAAAAAAGAATGCAGAAGAGGTTTTCGATGTAATGGAAAAGTTTGCTCAGTATGGGTTTAATAGATCTCATGCTGCTGCCTATTCCGTAATTGCATATCAAACGGCTTATTTAAAAGCACTTTATCCGGCAGAATACATGGCTGCCGTGCTTACCCGAAACTTATCCGATCTTAAAAAAATTACATTCTTTATGGATGAATGTAGGCGAATGGGAATCTCTGTGCTGGGACCGGATGTAAATGAATCGGAATTTAAATTTGTAGTAAATGCAAAAGGTCAAATACGCTTTGGTTTAGGCGCTGTTAAAGGAGTTGGTGAATCGGCCGTGGAGGCCATTACAAGTGAACGGAAAAAAAATGGAAATTTCTCAGATATTTTTGAATTAACCAAACGAGTTAACTTACACGCATGTAATAAGCGTTGCATGGAAGCATTGGCGATGGCAGGTGCTTTCGATAGTTTTGCCGATTCTCACCGAGCTCAGTATCTTTTTAAAGAAAATAATGAAGAAAGCTCTTTTATTGATAAAATAATTAAACATTCAAGTCTTATTGCACTGAAAAAATCGCAATCGCAACATTCTTTATTCGGTGATGATACCGAAGTGGATATTGCAAACCCTGCTCTTCCCGTTACAAGTCCTTGGTCGAAAATGGAAATGCTTGCCAAAGAAAAAGAAGTTACCGGCATTTATTTATCAGGACATCCATTAGATGATTATCGAATTGAAATTCAAAATTTTTGTAATATCCCTTTAACAGAATTAAGCAATGATTTAAAACAATTCAAAGGAAGAGAACTTAAATTTGCCGGTATTTTAACTTCCGCAAGTCATCGTTACACCAAAACAGGAAAACCTTTTGGTAGCTTTACATTAGAAGATTACGATGGAAATGCCCAGTTTGTGTTGTTTTCGGAAGATTACCTGAAATTTAAACATTTTTTAGAGAAAGAGGCATTGCTACTCTACGTTAAAGCAACCGTTAAAGAAAGATACGGAAATGCGGAACAAATGGAATTAAAAATTACACATATTGGGCTTTTATCCGAATTATTGCAAAATATGGTGAACGAGCTTATCCTTAAAATTAAATTATCGGATTTGTCGGAAGAATTAATAAACAATATTTTTAAATCAATAAAAAAGAAAAAAGGAAATTGTAAAATAAAATTTTATATAGAGGATGTGGTAAATAATATTTCTGTTGAAATGCCATCCAAAAAATGGAAGATTAATCCAACCGATTTTTTAAAAAGTTTAGCCGAATTCCCTCAAGTAAAATTTAAAATTAATTGTTAAGGTTTCTTTTAAATAAAAATTTATATTTGTAAAAAAAACATAAATAATATAACATAAAATATAAAAATTATGGCATTAGAATTTACAGACGCTAATTTTGAAGAATTAGTTATTAAATCAGATAAACCTGTTTTAGTTGATTTTTGGGCTGAATGGTGTGGCCCTTGCAGAATGCTTACCCCACTTGTAAATGAGCTTTCTCAAGAATATGAAGGAAAAGCATTGGTTGGAAAAGTCGATGTAGATAGTAACCCGGGCATTGCCGCTAAATACGGCATACGGAATATTCCTACCATCCTTTTTATGAAAGGCGGACAAGTTGTAGACAAACAAGTTGGCGCTGTTCCTAAGAATGTTTTATCAGGTAAATTAGATTCTTTATTATAACAATAGGAAGATAGTTTTTTAGTATTCCTTGGGGTTAAACCCAATTTCATTGATTTTTAGAATAGCGCTGAACGATAAGTCGGGGCTATTCTAAAAATCAATTGTTATTTATTATTTTTAAAAGTATATTCTAAATTTGGACAATTCAATCAATAGAAAAGAATTTGAAGCCTTTGGAAACCTCGAATTAATTGCACGCCATGTGGTAGAAGGTTTTATAACCGGACTTCATAAAAGTCCTTTTCATGGCTTTTCTGTTGAATTTGCCGAACATCGCTTGTATAATAAAGGAGAATCTACGCGTAATATCGACTGGAAATTATTTGCTCGTTCGGAAAAGCTTTTTGTAAAACGCTTCGAAGAAGAAACAAATCTTCGGTGTCAAATTATTATTGATTCTTCTTCCTCTATGTATTATCCGGAAGAGAATAAGCTTAAAAAAGGAATATTTAACAAAATTACATTCTCTATTTATTGCACTGCCGCATTGATTTATTTATTACGAAAACAACGTGATGCTGTTGGACTTAGCTTGTTTTCCGATGTCGTTAATTTACATACACAATCAAAATCGAATGCGGTTCATCATAAATATTTATATACAGAACTGGAAAAACTTTTAAAAGTTGCTTCTCGTTCAAGCTCACACACAACCAAAGTAGCCGAATCGCTCCATTATTTAGCCGATAATATCCATAAACGCTCTCTGGTAGTTATTTTCAGCGATATGATGGATAACTCCGAAAGCGCTGATCAGCTATTTGCTGCTTTACAGCATCTAAAACATAATAAACATGAAGTTATATTATTTCATGTTACCGATAAATCGAAAGAATTAAATTTCGATTTCGAAAACCGTCCGTATAAATTTATCGACCTCGAAACAAAACAAGAAATAAAATTGCATCCTTCCGAAGTGAAAGATTATTTTTTTAAAGCGATGACCGAGTATAATAATCGGTTAAAAATGAAATGCGGTCAATACGATATTGATTTTGTTGAAGCCGATATTAACATGGAGTTTAAAAATGTACTTCTTCCATATTTATTAAAAAGAGAAAAATTATATTAAGAACCTGATTAAATTTCATTAACAAATTATTGTATTAAGCTTTTAGAAAGATTAGTAGGAAGGAATAACGAGCCTTTTAAAAAAACAAAATCTTTGAATATTAATTTAAATGGAATATATTGGTCGTTGATAATAAAATATTTTATACAAATTTAAATTGATGCTAAATTCTTTTTTTACATATCGTCCCTGACGGGACTATAATGCATTCGGGTTTTATTGTTCTATAAATATACCGTCCCTACGGGACGGGATTGAAAGTTTAATTTAATTATATTTTTTACAATTTTTTTTAATTTTTTCTGTCCCGTAAGGGACAAAATATTTATAAAAAAACAAACAACACACCGTTAATAGTCCCGTAGGGACGAAATATTATTCAACATATTTTTTAAATAATGATTTATCTTGCTTCTATAAA
>DAOLWT010000152.1:0-5697 GCA_035421345.1 Bacteroidales bacterium | reverse complement strand
ATGTGAGTATGATGCCATAAATGAAATAGATACTAACGGAAAGAAAATTGCTTTGGTGAATAAAGCTACTTGTACCGGTTGCGGAATATGTGCTCCTGTATGCCCTAAAGATGCTATTCATATTACACAATATTCCAACGAAGAAATAGAATCTATGATTGATGGTTTTGCACAAGAAGTAATATTTCCTGAAAAATCGGGAGTGTCAGAAACCGACAAAAACGACAAGTCAACAAAAAAACTAGGAATGCAACGTATTCCGAAAATATGGACACGCATTTTGGAATCTGTTAAAGATACCCCTAAAGCCATCCATCAGATAGCTGTTGAATTAAACGAACCTAATTCAACCATTACCTACCATGTTATGACGATGAACAAATATAATATGATTGAATCGGCAGGACTCGATAAAAAAGAAATGTATCACTTATACAAACCGAAAAATTAGTAATTATGGCGAAAACAAATGCTAATTTTGCAGAAGAGATAAAAAAGTACGGGGCTAAAGACTTTGAAGCCTGCTATAATTGTGGTAATTGCACTGCTGTATGCGGAATGACAGACAAAAATGCAAATTTCCCGAGAATATATATCCGTCATGGCGTTTTAGGACAAACCAATGACATTTTAAACAGCAAAGACCTATGGATGTGTTACGCTTGTGGAGAATGCTCCTTGAATTGTCCCAGACAAGCAGCTCCCGGTGATTATATGGCAGCACTAAGGCGGTATGCTATTGCCAGTTACGAGCCTACAAAAATTACTAAACTAATATTTAAGAATAATTTTATTTCGCTATTTATCACATTAATTTTAGCGGTGGTATTAGGATTTTTTCTATTAACAATTAAACCCGAATATGAATTATCCCGATGGCTTTTTAAATGGATTCCTTACGATGCTATACATAATATAGGCTTGGTCATTATTATATTAACAAGTTTATCCATGATTTGGGGTATATTTATTTTATCGAAAAGAATTGTAGGATCTATTCCCAAAAACGACAAGAAAAAAGTTTCTATTATTGAAACGATTAAAAAAGTTTCGAATGAATTAGGCTCAATGAAACGCTATAGAAATTGCGACAACGAAGAAGAATCATACTGGAAAAATAAACCCGAATATGTAAAACCATGGTTTGTACATTGGACGATTATGTGGGGTTTTTTGGGATTATTGTTTGCCACTATTTTAGATTTTATTTTTAAAGATCCCGATTCTACTATTTGGTGGCCAAGCAGGATATTAGGCACTGTTGCCGGTTTGTTAATGATGTATGGTTCGACCTTGGCTATAATTTATCGTACAAAAAAGATAACTCGTTCTTATCAAAATACGATGCTTGCCGACTGGATGCTACTCGTATTTCTATGGATTGCCGGACTTACCGGTTTTTGGTTAGAAATATCGGTTGGATTCGTTTTAAATAATTTAATTAGTCAGTTTATTTTCTTACTTCATACCATTGTATCTATGGAGCTTGTATTACTTTTTGCTTTTTCAAAGTTTGCACATGCCATATATAGGCCGGTTGCACTTTGGTTTTACTTTAGAAATAATAATTAATCATAACATATAAAAATAAATTTTATGGAACATTTAACAAAAGAAACTTTTAAACAAAAAGTGTTCGATTTCGAAAAAAATAAAGAATGGAACTTCTCCGGAAGTAAACCTTGTATTATTGATTTTTACGCCGACTGGTGTGGACCATGTAAGATGGTAGCTCCCGTTTTAGAAGAATTATCGAATGAATATAAAGGAGTTATAGACATTTACAAAGTAAATACAGAAGAAGAACAAGAATTAGCTGCTATATTTGGTATTCGAAGCATTCCTTCTATTCTATTTGTTCCCAAATGCGGACAGCCACAAATGTCGGCAGGAGCACTTCCGAAAGAAACATTTATTGAAGTAATTAACGACGTATTACTAAATGAAACCAAAAAATGTAGCTGAGGTTAATAAAGGTATTTAAAAAATACAAAGAAAAATATGATGAATATAAAAAGAAGAATACCTTCCATTATAGGTTTAATAATAGGAGGTATTGGAGGATACATCTACTACTTAACAATAGGATGCTCTTCCGGTTCATGCCCCATAACATCTAATCCATGGTTATCCGTATTATGGGGACTTATTTTGGGTTATTTAATAGGAGATTTATTTACTAAAAAGAAGAAGGAAAATTAATTTATGCTCATTTCAAATAAATACTATAAATTAATTGCAGCAGCAATAATTTTAATTTTGTATTTCACCAAAACAGTTACAGGAAATGCTTCTATCATATTATTAATTTTAGCTGTATTATTAATATTTTCAGGTTTTTCAAATAAAGGAAAATCCGATTCGGAAAACCACAGTTGAATGAGATAAAACGGATATATTTTATTATCCATAAACTTAAAAAAAAAATAAACATGTCATATACCATAAGTAGTTTAAGATGCCCTCAAAATCATGCTTGTCCAATTATTCGTATTTGTTCCGTACAGGCAATTTCTCAAGAAGGAAATAAGTTACCTGTAATTGACAAATTAAAATGTACAGATTGCGGTAAATGTGCGAAATACTGTCCCACAAAAGCACCACAACCGGAGGAACTTAAAAATTAATTTTTTTATATTATTCTATTTTACAATATTTATTTGGAATCATTCTAAATAAATAATATCTTTGTCTCATTAAAAATTTCAATGAGTCAAAATAATAAAATAAAAGCAAAACAACATTTTTTTCTTGATGGCTTGCTAACCCATAAAATTTGGGGTGTTTTTATATTTTTTATCGTTATTTGGTTGGTTTTCGAATTAACCTTTGGCATTGGTCATTATCCAATGAAATGGATAGAAAGCTTCGTCTTTCTTTTAGAAGACACTCTTCAAAAATTCATACCCGATGGAATGATTAAAAGCCTTCTGGTAAACGGCATATTAAAAGGTGTTGGCGGAGTCATCATTTTTCTCCCAAATATTGTAATCCTGTTCTCATTACTATCGCTAATGGAGGAATCGGGATATATGTCGCGCGTAACAATTGTAATGGATAAACTAATGAGGCCATTCGGACTTAACGGAAAATCGTTTATTTCGTTAGTCATGGGATTAGGTTGCAATGTGCCAGCAATTATGGCTGCAAATAAAATTGAAAATAAAAATTCACGATTAATAACGATACTTATAAATCCACTCATATCGTGTAGTTCTCGATTTACAGTGTATGTATTATTTATTTCGGCATTTTTTCCAACTCGCTCTGGAACTATTTTATTTTTAATTTACTTTACATCTATTGTTTTTGCTGCAACCCTGGCAATATTACTTAAAAAATACCTTTTTAAAAACACCTACGAAAATGTTCAAATTCATTTAATAAAAATGAGAGTTCCCTCTGTTAAAAGAATATTGAAATATATGTGGTTTAACAGCAAACTATTTTTACAAAAAATTACCGGCGCTATCTTAATTGCTTCAATTATTATATGGATATTGAGTTATTTCCCGAACAATTTCGACAATAAAAACATCGAGCAATCGTATATCAGTAAAATCGGTCATTTTATTGAACCAGCTATTGAACCTTTGGGATTTGATTGGAAAATGGGAGTTAGTCTAATATCTGGTATTGCAGCCAAAGAAACCATTACAGGAACACTTAGCGAATTATACCAAACACAACATAAACCGGGAACTGAAAAAATTAGTTTAATATCAAATCTTAAATCGCAAGAATATACATCGGGAAGTAAAATGGGGCAAAAAATATTTACACCAATCGTTGCATTATCATTTATGTTCTTTGTCTCTATTTATGCGCCGTGTATTGCGACAATTACAACAATTAAAAAAACGACCAAAAGCAATAAATGGGCTTTATTTGTAGTTGTCTATACAACCGTTTTAGCGTGGGTTGTATCTTTCGTTATTTATAATTTAGGGAATTGGCTATTCTAAAATAGTGAAATGCTATTGCTTCTCCCCTGTCATAATAAATACGGGATAAGTATCAATTTTTCCTTCACTCCTTTCTCGTTTTATTTCATACCCTGTTTCGCTCTTTACATTATGAAAACCGGCTATTTCGAACATTTTCTTCATTTCTGTTCTATCAAAACCATGATGTCCGATAAACCCGGGATCATGAAAATGCCCATCTTCTTTATCGAGGTCGGCTATTGATAAAAAAGCATTTTTCTTTAACATCAAATAGAATTTTGAAAATATACTATTAATATCATGAATATGATGGAGCGTTAATGACGTATATATTAAATCGAACTTGATTTCAGGAATATTATCGGTCGTTAAATCCGTTTTTATTACGTTCATATTTATAATATCCGCTTTTTTAATTTTAGACCTTACTACATCCAGCATACCATCGGAAGTATCGGCTAATGTTATTTTATTAACAAAAGGTAAAAGCTGAAAACTAATTAATCCGGTACCACACCCATATTCAAAGGCATCCATATTTTTGTTAAGAGGAATATGTTCTTTAATTTTATTTGCTATATTATTCGCTCTTTCAACAAACATAGGGTTATCATCCCATGTAAGCGCTTTTTTATCGAATTCGTTCATAGATTTATTTAAATATTATTAATTCGTAATTAAAATTTTCTTAGCAAAAAGAGTAGAATTTATTTCAGCAATTAAAATATATGTTCCAGAAGTAAATTGATTTATTTTTAAATTATAATAATTATTGTTTACATTATTTTCGGCAACTAATTTCCCAAAAGAATTAAAAAGTCTAATTTTCGAAATTTCATTTTGCGCCTCTATATATAAATTATCTTTAGCAGGGTTTGGATATAAAGTAATCATATTATTATTTACTTCATTTTGTTGTTCTTCTTCAATAGAGTTGTTGTTAACCACATTAAGAATTACATTTGTTGTTTGCGACAAACTATACTGATCAAACACACAATAGGTAAAATTATCAAAACCTACAAACCCTTTGTTTGGGCTATAAGTAAAAGATCCGTCTGAATTTAAATTTAATATTCCGTTTTGTGTATTATCAATTATAAGCGAAATCATGGTGTCGCCATCGATGTCGAAATCATTTTTCAACAAACCATTTTCAGCATTAATAACTACAGGAAATATTAAATCGTTGAAATAAAAACTATCGCAGACCGAAATGACTTTGCTATTAAAATCGCTTAGCCTATCTTTCATTACCCAATATGAAGTTTTAGGAAATTCTTTTATATTGCTAACATTTTTCCAAGTATCCCAAGCAAAGCGAGAAGTTGATTTATAAATGCTCCCATGATAATCAACACAAACGGAAAACCCATCGGAAATAGTATCTTCGGGTAAAGGAGTATTTCTGTCATCGTTGAATACACGCATACTACTTGGGTCAACAACATTTATTAAAGACCAGGGAAGTTTGATATGAATTTTATCGGGATAAATAGTTACTGCATCTTTTGATGATGGAGGCTGAAAGTCAGAATTTACCTTTAAGTTTCCAATGTATTGAACGCTATTTAAACTTGAACTATTTTTCCACCGAACCAAATACCAAGGTGCTCCATCAGAAACAACAGAATGGTATAATTGTTTGGGGCCTGATACGTTATGCCAAATACCAAACAAATCATATGCTTCTGTAACATATAATTCTGCTGTTTGATTTTTAATACGTATTGCAAATTCAGATCGGGTA
>DAOLWT010000151.1:4131-5791 GCA_035421345.1 Bacteroidales bacterium | reverse complement strand
ATAGCAATTCCATTATCATTTAAAATAATTAAAATATTTGCTTTTGAAACACCGGCATGATTTAATGCTTCGAAAGCCATTCCTCCGGTCATAGATCCATCACCAATAACAGCAATATGAAGTTTGTCTTTTTCATTATTTATTTGGGAAGCGATAGCCATTCCTAACGTTGATGAAATAGAAGTAGATGAATGCCCAACGCCAAATGCATCGTATTCACTCTCACTCATTTTCGGGAATCCGCTTATTCCTTTGTATTGGCGATTTGTATGAAAAAGATCGCGTCGTCCTGTTATAATTTTATGAGCATATGCCTGATGTCCAACATCCCAAATTAATTTGTCGTAGGGAGTATTAAAAACATAATGGATTGCAACAGCAAGTTCAACGGCTCCCAGGCTTGCACCTAAATGACCGGGGTGATGTGATACAACATCAATTATAAATTGTCTTATTTCGTCACATAGCAAAAATAAATCATCTTCATTCAATTTCCTTAAATCGTTAGGGGAATTGATAGATGCTAAAATCTTTCCGGGTTCAATTTTTGAATTCAATGATATATCTATTAAACATACAAATTTAAAAAAAATTATTAAGTATGTTTAAATATATTTATGAAGATAAATTTAAAAAAACAGATCTCAAGAAAATTAAATATATATAGTTAAACTATATATAAAAAATATACAAGGAAAGGAATAACTCTTTCGAAGTTACCTTTTCGTTTTTGATTTTTTTGCTCTTTTCCTTTCAATATATCTTTTCCCAAAATAGCCAATAAGAGGTAGTAGAATAGCTGCTATAATAAACTGTGGATTATCCATTAGATAAATCCATATATCGCGTATTATTTGTCGGTTCTTAATTTTTACTTTAATATATATTGTTTTGTCATCAATTGTTTTTACAGTACCATTTGGAGCTTCGGCACCTACTTTAATAATGAGTCTTGCTTCCGACAAGTTTGTAATTGGGGTAACACTCCAATGCCAGCGATAATCTCCCGATGAATCAATTTCCTGACGACTATTTTCGTGAATATTCGTGATATTAAATGCTTTATCGGGGTCAATTAATTCAATTTTAAGGGCTTTATAAATATTAATATTAATAGGAACAATAGAATCTTTTGCTTTTATTTTATTTAATACTTGTTTTTCAAGTGTAATTATCTTTGTAATAGAGTCTTTTAACTTAAAAAACGATTTGCGAACCGAAACAAAAACATTAATATCTTGAGAAATATTGCGTTCCATTGCAGGGTAATAGGAGTATGCCATCATAGCCGGTTTGGAACGTTGACTATATGTTATAATTTTTATACTATCAGAATGGCTCGAGCTCCCTATCGATTTATTGTTTTCAACTTTTTTAATACTATCATAAAGCTCTTTATCAGGATCCGAGCTTTTAATCGGACTTTCCATCTCCTCTTTACTTTTCATTTCCTCTTTTGCTCCGGGTCCTGAACACGTGTATAAAAAAACAGAAGCAATAATAAAAAAAATATTTACTGCAATAAGAATTAGATTTTTTCTATTCATAATGGTTCGTTTTATATTTTATATTAACAATCTTCTTCCAGTAATTCTCGTTTTTCCATTTCGGAAATAATCGTATCAACAAAAATTTGAGCAGCCTGATCTTTTCCAAAATA
>DAOLWT010000151.1:0-4031 GCA_035421345.1 Bacteroidales bacterium | reverse complement strand
AAAGGATCAATCATTAATAAGGTAGTATCAAATTTTTCAGCCGTTTTTTCAAAAACATATTTCTTTGCTGCTTCTTCTCCTTCTGTATTTTTAATTTCTTCTCTTCTTCTGTTTTCAAGAATTCTTTCTGTAAGTTCAAAAGGTTCATTATTTATTACTCCTCCATCAACATTTACACTCTTGTAATTCGCTAAAGGGTTTACAATAGGGTCTTTGTGACTATCTTCGCGAAGCAAGAAATTATCATTAATATATTTTGGATCGCGTTCAATAATGCGAGGTTGAAGTCCTACCGGAAAAGCACCTGTTGCCATAGCTGCACTTGCCAGTAATTCTTTGTTTAACCCATCTTCATCGTTAAAATGAAATGGAATTTTTCCGTCATTATTATAACGTCCTGTAGGACTAAATTTAAAATGAAATAAATCTCGATGCATTGTCATTTTAAAAGAACTTTCACCAAGATATGTAATGAATTTTAATTGGTAATTATAACCTCTTAAGTTTGTAATGGTTGTTAATAATTCGAAATCGGAAGCAAAATAAGATCTTTTACATGTCGCATCTTTTTTTACATTATTCAAGGTATTCGATGCAATTTTATCAATAAATTGGGAATTAAAAATTGATTTTACTTCTTTTTCGGGGTTTTCGGGATTATTTAAAATATCATTGTTGTTGAGCATTTGACTCATCATATCCTGATTGGGTTCTTCTGTTAAATTAACCCATGAGTTATATAAAGGATTTCCTTTAGAAACTTCTTCCGAGAAATTTTTTTGATTAACATGAGGAAAATTATTTTGCACAGATGCTGCGGTAATAGCAGCAGTCATGCCACCGGCAGAAGCACCGCTTAATACTTCAATTAATACATTATGTTGAGGAATACCGGGTAAATTCAGCTCTTTTGCTTTTTGCCAATGCTCCAGCGTTTCTAAAAGATAATCAATAACTCCGGCGGTATAAGCTCCGGCAGAAACCGCTCCTGCCATACATATTCCAATGCGAAATGTGTTTTTATCTGTTGACATATAATAATAAGTTTTAAAAAAAAGGAGTGCGCTCCGAAGAACGTCACTCCAAAATTTAACTAGATTAAAATGTAGAATTTCTCTACCAATAAACTTAGACGATTTTCCATATCTGTTTGTTGTACTCTGTTGCTACTATCACCTTTCGGTTATCGCATCACTGTATTTTCTTACATTATGATTTTTCGTCATAACAAATATAAATATTTTTTAATTAAAGCAAACGATTTTATTAAATAAATTTAAAGAACTCTATCTTTTCCTATACTATAATAGTATGGTAAAGAAAAATCACCGATTACTTTTTCTCCGTCGTGTAATAATACGAATGTTCCCCCTTTATATACCCCACCTAAATATTCCAAGCCTTTTATTTCAGAAAGTGAAATTTCATTTAATGGAGTTGCTTTTAAATAAAGCTTAGAGAGTGCATCACGCGTAGTAAAAATTTTATATTCATTAATAAAGTCTTTTATAAAATCATAAGAAGTAGCAACTCGAGTCGTATTTTCAGTAGTATTACTTCTTACTTTCTTCGTTACGGTTTGATTACTAAAATCGGGTGTTATTATTAAATTACAATATGCATTTATATCATCAAGAATTTTTTTAACATCGTCTGTACTCTTATAGGAAACTTGGGTAATACTTTGTTTAATTTTATCGATATTTATACTTACGTTCGATAATATTTTATCGCTTCCAATTTTAGCAACTTCTTCAGAAATTTTACCTGAAAAAACTTTAAAATTTTCTGAAAATTTGTCAAATTCTAACTTGAAATCATTCCATGCATGATTGGCAATATCAACTTTTATCAGCTGTATTGGAATATCTAAATCTTTTATTAGGTTGTTTAAATATTCGTAGGATGTTTTAATCGATTCACCTACATGCCCTTCAATACGGTAAAAAGGATAATCATACAAATTAAGTAAAAATTCGTTTTTATAATCATCCGGATTGGATAGTTTATACCAGTAATAATTATGTATTAAATCGAGCGATAAATCAAGATCATGTGCATGCCAATAAGGAAGTAGCGACTCGTATTTCGTGTTTTCAAAAATATTATAATAATAGGGGATAGAGCGGTTTCCGAGTTTTTCGGCATACCCTTTACAAGGAATTATTTTTATTCTACTAGAATCATTGCTTTTTAGAATTTTTGAAATATCGAATTTCAAATTAATTTTTTCTACTAATTCATTTGAAAGGGAATATTTCGAATTCAAAATTTCGCTTACAAAAGTCGAAATATTTTTAACCGGCATAAATCGATCCATCAACAAAACGATGCGTTTATAGAGGTTTAAAAGAATTTTATTGGCCGCTATTGTTTCTTCATCTATTTCTAGTTTTTTATAAAGATATCTATATGTATCTTTTTGATGGGTTGGAATTTCTCCTAAGATTAGCATCCGATCGTTTCTTACTGTAGAACTAAAAATATATTTATGTATGTAATTATTGAACGCATTTACAAATTCATTTATAGCTGTTTGAATATCGTTTATACAAGATAAATAATAAATGAAATAATCGTCGGTAAATGATTTTTTAAAATTTTTAAATGCAAGTTTTAATTCAGTATTTTCCTGTGGTAATAAGTCTGCAACATGCATCGTTGTTTTTTCCAAATATGTTTCCAGGTCAGTTAAACTGCTGTCAATAACTGTTTTTATTGCCGTATTAAAAGAACTTACACTTTTTAGGCCGGAAATATGTGTTAGTTTTCCTAGTTTCAAATAATCTAAATCGGAGAAAAAAGTATTTATTTTTTCTAAAGAATTTTTTTCAATGAAAACAGGTCGATACGTTATATTTTTGTATGAACTATTTATGTTACAGTCGCTCGGGTTACAGTTAAATGATGTTTCTGTTTTAATATCAACAACGAGTGCCACACAATATTTTGAATAATCAGTTTGTGAAAGATTTAAAACTTTTACAATATTGGCATCATAAACAAATTTTTTCGATTTTATTTCTTGTTCAGTATAAAGAAGGTATTTTATGCCGGTAATTGATTTAAAATAGGCTTTTTCGGAATCAAGCACTTCTTTATTTGTATTAAAGTCATCATAAAGCACCATGTAATTATACGCACTTGCTTTTGGAAAGCAAACGGTATAACCATCGGAGGTTACTCCAAATCCGGGTAGAATGGTGATTTGAGTTAACTTATTTGCAGTATTAATGGTTTGATTAAAAGAGAGTCCGTTTATTATTCCACTGCCAATCATCTTTGAACGGGTTAATCTTTCTTGTTCTTCCACAAAAGAGAATGAAGCGTTTAAATCCTGACTGGTTAGAAACTGGCTGGTTTGGTAGTATGGATATTTAAAAATTTCTTGTTCCATAATAGTTATATTTTTCAATTATTTATTAATTTTTTTCTTTATTACTTTTTTTTTAGGGGTAGGTTTAGAAACAGGTGCACCCTCAAATGCCCAATTTTCGTCACTTCCTCCAACAAGAGCGGTATTGTCGAGTATAACCGGTGTTTGTTTACTGTTGCCATTTAAAAAATTATATGCTTCATCGAGTGCCGAGGGGGGGTAAATATTTTTTAAGGATGACAAGGTAGATACCATTTTATTTAATGCTTTTCTATATTCGACAATAATTGTTTTAACGGTATTATTCCCCGGAATAAATAATTTATTTAATTGTGTTATAAAAGCGGTATAATTGGATTCTATTTCCATCATTTGACGTGGGTTTATCCAGCATATTTTTAACCCTATGTGAGCTGGCATTTCCATTCGAATTTTATATTCAACAAAACGTCTAAATTCCATTCTGCCAGATATTGCAAGCCATCCGGGTAAAACAACGGTTGCCTTTAAAGAGTAAGGGTCTTTAATAATTTTATCGGAATTAGCTTCATAAAGTGGACCATAATACAACTTTAAAAAATCTTGTTTAGGACTAATAGAATCATTGTAAAGAGGTCTGAATAAAATATGTTCATAAATGTGTAATCCAAATGTT
>DAOLWT010000150.1:0-5892 GCA_035421345.1 Bacteroidales bacterium | reverse complement strand
AATTATTAATGGTTATTCAAGTTTTTCTATTAATCAATTAGGAGAAACAAAAATTGAATGCTTCACAGACAATCCAAAATTTGATAGTCTTCTTTTATTAAAATTTAAAGAATATAAACTTACACAACCATATAAATTAGGTTATAAGATTTCAGCATCTACCTCTTTCTTAATATTTGGAGCTCATGGAAAATCTAATATTAAAATTACAAATGGGAAAATTATAAAATCATCTCCAGCTATTTCTGATGAAATACTTAAATACTTAATTGAGGAAGAAATTCATAAAAAGTTTTCTACTCCATTAAAAACTAATGTAGATAGTAGATATGAAGTTGAATATTTTATTGCGAACATTAATAATGTACCAGACACAGGAAATAACTATATAATAAAAGAATATGGTTCCCGCAACTTTACCATTTTGTTTTATGGAGCAATATTGGGATTTATTGGTTTAGTAAGTATACTTAAATTATGAAATATTATGGAATATAACACAGACAATTCAGGAAACAACTTTCTTGAAGTTCCTTTAGGCTGGGACTCAATAAATGCAAAATTAAGATTGACATTCATAGAAGACCTTGCAACAATTCGTTTAAATAAAATTGATGAAAATAATCATGTTTATCCTGGACCAGAAATAGAATTACAATACACGACAGAACTAATTGAAGCCTTAATTAAAATTTATAATGATAATAAAGAATAAAAAAAACGCCACATAACTTGCATCTTTTGCTAGCGAGCAGACATGTTCTTCGGACAGTCACGTTCGCTGGACATGACCGTTGGTCATCTCGGTGTCGGACTTTCAACCAGTCCCCTACTCCAGACAAAACCTCGGTTGACAGTCCGCCAGCAAAAGCCGCGCCCCGTTAGACACAAGGCAATGGCAGCTCACTGATAAAATTGAAATAAAATATTTATGAATATCCTTAAGAACTTTTTAATTTTTGCAATATTATGTTTGCTACTTTCATCATGTAATTTTTTTATTCGACTTAGATATATGAATAAAAAGATTGACGAGAAAGGTCATACTAATTGTTACATATTTCCTAAACAAGATACTTCAAAATTGAAATCTTATAAGAATTCTTATGTTAGGACTTTTGACTTGAAGAAAAACGATACGGTTGTGAGTATTGGAGTTGGTAGTGGATGGAGAGAGTTTTTATTTTCAATATTTACTGATGGTTTAACCTTTTACATGGAAGACATTGATACCTCTTGTATAACAAAAGAGAAAATAAAAAATATTTATTTACCACATTATTCAGACATGAGAGGTTGTAAATTGACAAATAATTTTATTCCTGTTGTTGGTACAGACACAACTGTTGACTTAAAAAATAATAGTGCAAATAAAGTATTAATAGTTAATGTATATCATCATTTCAGTAATGATATATCAATGGTAAAAGAATGTAAAAGGATACTTAAAACTAATGGGAATTTAATGATTGGAGAATTCATTATGAGGAAAAATAAACATTCTCATCGATTTTGTCGAGTTGTTGGAGGAAATTATAAAAGTGAAAATAATTTCGTGAAAGACATTGTAGACATTGGTTTCAAATGTGACACTATATATAGACAAGGCAAGCATTATCGGATTTTTATTTTTACAAAAAAATAGACAAAAGAAAAGCCCTATGTATAACTGAATATTGCATCAATGGCGTACGGTTGGCTGGTTTCATCGGTGCAACCTAGAATTATTATTTCGACAGATTCGTCTGTATTCGCCTGACAGTCCGCCATTGCAAGCAATACATTTTCGTTAGCACCAATAGTATCGAGACGAAAATGGCGAAACCTAGACTTTTAAATGGATTACCACACAATTTATTACATTCCTTTTTTTCAACATTAAGATATTGGGAGAAAGGCTATATGAGCGATTGGATAGTGAATGCAGCCCTTGAAATTAAAACTAATAGAATAACAATTGACATTCTGAATAAGCACATTGAACCGAAAGAGATTGAAATAAAACCAATAATGTATCATCTTAGTGACTTGGACGGAATAATCAGAAAAGTAACAAATCATGCAGGATTCAACGAAAACTATATAAAACAAGCAATATTTGAAATTGAAATTCTTGAGAATAGATATATCAAATGTATAGCTATTGTTATCGGCGAAAATGGAAAGATATTTAAATCAAAAGAATATTTTGAAAAATCATTTGAAGAATTTAAAGCCGTTAACCTTAATATTACTGACAAATCACTGAATTGGTTAAAGAAAAGATACTTTAGAATTAAGTTTTTAATATTTGGACGATACACATTTAGAAAATTGAAATATACAAAACGACTTGAAAACATGATGAATTAACTACTGGTGCAAATGTCTAAAGCTCCAATAACCACAGTTGTCCCATTCGTTGCAATTGCAGAAGGCATAATATATTTTAGATAAGTTGAATTCCACGTAACTCCATTGTTGTTAGATGTTAATACTCCGCCATAATTGGTTCCTGAAAAAATAGTTGTTTCATTATAAGCAATACAACTAACATTTCCTCCGGCAGGACCACTGGTTTGTATCCATTGGGCTTATAAATAATTTAAACAGAATAGAATTGTGAATAAAAGCAAAATTAGTTTTTTCATAATTATATCAATTTTCATTAGTAAATGCAATCTGTTTTCTTTTAAACTAAAATGAATACAAAAGCTAAATCATTCAATCTTATATTATTGTAAGCCAAGTACCATTCTGTCGATAAAAAAGTGCAATATACTATAATTCTATAATTTATAAAAATAATCACTTGTTAAAATATTAATAAAACTCAATGAAATAGCCTATTTTAATGAATTTTTAATAAAATTCGATAAAATAAGTCCTCTTTTATTCTGTTTAATGAATCATTTTAAGTTAATCAATCATATACTTTTTTTTCTTATTTTTATCCATATTGTTTAAACTTAACAACAAATTGAATAAATTTTCGTTATTTTTTTTACAACTTTTTAAATTATGAAATGGTCTGTAATTATTGTTGCTCTTTTATTAATCCGCCCTTGCTATAGTCAAAACAGCATAGCTTATTCCGATTACCGTAACTATTTTTATATTTTCGATAACGGCATTAAAAAAGAAATGGAATATTTGCCCGTAAAATCATATAAAAACGGGGCTAGCTGCATTGCTTATCAGGATAATTCGGGAACTCTTAAAATTTACTACAACAAAAAAATATTCGAATTACTTGAAGGTGCCACCGATTTTTATGTTACCAAAAATATTTGTCTTGGGAAATGCAATGGACAACTTAAAATTTTTGATAATGGAAAAACACGCACTATCTCCAGAAATAGTGAAGTTTTTGAATATGGTGATAGCATTGTTGCCTTTTACGATAAACAATATAAAACATTTAATGCCTATTATAATGATTCTATTATTCAACTGGAAGATATGCTTACCGACGAAAGCTTTACCGAATTTAAAGCCGGGAATAACATGGTTACCTATGTAAATAATCAAAGTGAATTTACGGTATTCTATCATGGCAAGAAATTAAAACTATTTTTAGTAGCAGAACCATTTTCTTATAAAGTGGGACAAGATATTATTGCTTTTACCAATTATGAAGATTTATCGCTAAATGTTTTTCGGAATTTTGCCATAAAAAAAATTGAAAGTCAAATACCCTCTTCTTTTTTATGCGGAAAGAACTGCGTTGTTTATGTTGACGAATCGGGAAGTTTTAAAATGTATAAAGATGGGAAAACGGAAATAATTAGTAATATTAAACCCGATTTTTATTATATATCGGACGAAATGGTGATTTATTCGGAAGAGAATTATTTTAAAATTTATTTGAACGGAACAACTTATCTGTTAGAAACATATATTCCTTCATCATATAAGTACGATCAACATTGTATTGCATACAAAAACAATATGGGGGTACTTAAATTTTTTGATAAAGGGAAAACAAATGAAATAACCCACGAAGTTGTAAAAAACTACGAAATAAACGGATCCGTGTTAACCTACATTTCGGGAAATACCAATAAAACGTATTTTAACGGGAAAATATATTAAGAAATGAAGGTTCATTCCATTCAGTATATAAAAAAAGAACTGGATTCGCGTAAACCGGAAGAACTTGTAAGTTTATGTATACGTCTTGCTAAATACAAAACGGAGAATAAAGAGCTATTGAATTACCTACTATTTGAAGCCTACGACGAAGAAACGTTCATTGAAAATATTAAAAAAGAAATGGATATAAGCTATTCGGAAATAAATAGAAGTAATTTATATTTAGTAAAAAAAAGTTTACGTAAAATACTTAGAACGCTTAACCGATATATTAAATATTCGGGGTCTAAACAAACAGAGGTTGAGTTACTCATTTATTACTGTAAAAAACTGAAAGATTCCGGCATTCCTTTTCATAAAAGCCCTGTATTATTGAATCTTTATCAACGGCTATTTTCTAGGATTCAGAAAGCGTTATCAACCTTGCATGAAGACTTTCAATACGATTACAACAAAGAGATTCAGGTTCTTTTTAAATCAAAAAATGAATAGCCTTTCTTATTATTTAAATAAATTTATAGTAAATTCGTATTTAAATCAAATTAATATTTTATGAAAAAATTAATTGTCGTTATTTTATTAAGTTCACTTGCAATTCCTCATTTATTTGCACAAGATTCTATTCAAAAAAAAGGACTAAAAGTAGGCAAAGGTGATAAAATAGTAATAAACATAGGCGCCGATATGTGGCAAGAAGAGATAGATGCTATTAATATAAGTGGGTATAGTCCTACCTTCGATTTATATGGAATGAATAATATTCCTTTTGGGAAAAGCAAATTCAGTTTTGCCTTAGGTTTTGGCTTTGGGATACACAATATGCGTAGCAATGCCATCCCTGTTCAGGAAAAAGCATTTAATCCAATAACACTTCAAAATGAAGAAACAGGAAAAACTATTTTCAGCACTATTCCTAATCAGGTAAACGGGAAAGATATTGAATATATGGTAAACAAATTTACATTCAGCTATTTTGATATTCCGCTAGAATTTAGATATAGTGTAGAAAATAAGAAAGGAAAATCGATAAAATTAGCTGCCGGTGGAAAAATTGGTTACCTAATGAACAATCATACAAAATATCGTGGCACCGACCTTGCTGATGGCGAAGGAGATGTTAAATATAAAAATTTTGCTATCCCTAATGTAGATCCTTTAAGATATGGGGTTTCGGCTCGTTTTAGTTATGGAATAGTTGGTGTATATGGATATTATTCTTTATCGAAAACATTTAAAAAGGATAAAGGCCCTGAGATGTTCCCTATTAGTTTGGGAATAAGTATTACGCCATTGTAATATTAAATCAAATAAAACATTGCCAACATCACAATCGTACCCATAAGAAATCCGATATATACTTCAGCGGGTTTATGTGAATTTAGTTTTAATCGGGCATATCCAATTAATCCGGCTAACAATATAGCTATAAGGATTAATGGAATTATTTGTACCGATAAATAAAAAGAGAGTCCTGAAAAAAATCCAACAAGGCCTCCTATTCCAACCATGTGGGTGCTAATTTTCCACCAGAAATTAATAATTACAATCAGGATTAATAAAATAGAAGCGCCCATCATATAAATAAGATATATATCGGGTAGATGAAGCTGCCGAAACATATTAAAGGTGAGTATATAAAAAATTGCAGTAATTAAATAAGGGTATTTTCGTTCCTGGCGCGATTCCATATAAATACTCTGTATATACCCTTGTTTTAACATTAAGAATGTAATAAGTAAAGGGAATACAATGGTTGTACCGAATACAAAAAACATAAGCAAAATTCGTGCGTTTAAAACAAGCTGAAAAGTAAAATAC
>DAOLWT010000149.1:0-5899 GCA_035421345.1 Bacteroidales bacterium | reverse complement strand
ATTAGTTACATTAAATAAATATTGAAAATAATTTTGAATTCTTAAAAATATTTCGGACTTTTGCACTCCATTAAAAAAATCTAATTTATTAAAAACCAATTAAATCTAATTTATGGCAACAAAGATGAGATTACAACGATACGGTAAAAAAGGGCAACCTTATTATCATATTGTTATTACGGATGGTCGGGCACCACGTGACGGAAAATTTATTGAAAAAATTGGAAATTACAACCCTACGACTGCACCGGCAACTATTCAAATAGATACAGAAAAAGCCTTATCATGGTTACAAAATGGAGCTGTTCCATCCGAAACCGTTAACGCTATTTTATCTTACAAAGGAATCCTTTATAAAAATCATTTATTAAAAGGAGTTGCAAAAGGAGCTTTAACAAAAGAAGTAGCAGAAACTAAATTTCAAAATTGGCTTACCGAAAAAGAAGCAAAAATTAGCAGTAAGATAAATCAAAAGGCACAAGAAACTAAATCGGAAGCTAAAAAACGCTTAGAAACTGAAGCTAAAATAAAAGAAGAAAGAGAAAAAGTGTTAGCTGCAAAAAGAGCTAAAAGTTTAGAAAAAGAAGCATCAGCAGAAGTAGAAACAGAAGTTGAAGCAAAACAAGAAGAAGTTACCAACACAGTTGAAGAACCTACTACAAACGTAGAACCTACTCCTGAAGCATAAGCATTTAATTGAATGAAGAAAGAAGATTGCCATCTTCTGGGCTTTCTTTTGAAGGTTCATGGATTTAAAGGAGAGGTAATCTTTCAACTAAATCAAGAAAGTCCTATACTTATTTCGAAATTGGAATCAGTTTTCATAGAAATTAATGAACAACTGATTCCTTTTTTTATTGAGAATACAAGACCAATCAATCAAACTTCTTACATCCTTAAATTTTGGGATGTTGATACCATTGAACAAGCAACGCATTTATTAAAAAATAATGTTTTCATCCTTTCTTCACTTCTTCCAAAACAAAAAAAAGCGACTTTACAAATATCCGATTTTACCGGCTTTGTCGTTATTGATGAAAATTTCGGCACCTTAGGAGAAATTAGAAATGTGATTGAAATGCCTCAGCAATTGATTTTCGAAATTATATATCAAAATAAAGAAGTTCTTATTCCTGCAAACGAACATATTATTACCAAGGTAGATAAAAAAAATCGTGTTGTAAATATTCACGCACCCGAAGGCTTAATCGATATATATTTAGGCAACGACACGAACCATATTTTATAAAAAAGCATTTCCTTATGAGTTTCCAATTTAAACAATTCAGCGTGGATGACTCCAATTGTGCCATGAAAATAGGCACCGATGGTTGTTTATTAGGAGCATGGGCAGATGTTTCGAATGCGGAGTCTATTCTTGATATTGGTACCGGAAGCGGGATTGTTGCATTAATGCTAGTTCAACGAAATACAAACGCATTTGTTGATGCCATTGAAATTGACAACGAGGCCCATTTACAATCAAAAAATAATTTTTTAAATTCTCCTTGGAATAAAAATTTTACTCCTATTCATTCAGCTATCCAAACCTACGTAAAAAATTGCTATAAAAAATACGATCTAATTGTTAGTTGTCCGCCTTACTTCGTTAATTCCATGAAATCAACCGATCAGAAACGAAAATTGGCAAGGCATACCGACTCCCTTCAGTTTGAAGAACTGATTGCTATAGCCAAAAGGCTTTTAAGCACAAATGGAAAATTTAGTGTAATTATTCCTTTTCATTTAGCTGATTTATTTAAAGAAAAAGCACTAATAGAGGGGTTCTATATTACTAAGTCAACAAACGTTTACCCTAGGGAAAAAGGGGAACCCATGCGTATTTTGTTTCAAATGGAAAACCAAAAGAAAGAGTGCCATAGCGATTCTATTGCCATACTAGAAGAAAAAGGAAATCTATACACCTCCGATTATAAAGAACTAACCAAGGAATTTTATATAAATTTTTGATTAGCAGAAAACTTTTCTACTATCCATTATTTTTCTGCTTCCCCTTCTTTCATCGATAATGAAATTCTTTTTCTTTCTATATCTACGTCTAACACTTTTACGTTCACTTTTTGATTTAATTTCACTATTTGGTTGGGGTCGGAAACAAATTTGTTCGCCAAATGCGATATATGAACTAATCCATCTTGATGTACTCCAATATCGACAAATGCACCAAATGCGGTAATATTGGTAATAATACCAGGCAAAACCATTCCTACTTTTAAATCTTTAACAGAATGAACATTTTTATCGAACTCGAAGAAATCGAATTTCTCGCGGGGGTCTCTTCCAGGTTTTGACAATTCACTCATAATATCCTGTAATGTAGGAAGCCCGACATTTTCCGTAACAAAATCGCTTAGCTTAATTTGTTTTCGAAGCGCTTCTTTTTCTATAAGGTCGTTTATGCTACAGCTTAATTTTTCTGCCATTTTTTTCACGATATGATAACTTTCGGGATGAACTGCGCTGTTATCTAACACATGAACAGCATCCTGTATCCGAAGAAAGCCGGCCGCTTGTTCAAAGACTTTTTCGCTAAAGCGTTTTACTTTTTTTAATTCCTCTCTTGAACGAAATGCGCCATGCTCATCTCTATAGGTAATAAGATTTTGCGCAAGAGCCGGACCAATACCCGACACATATTTTAATAGCTCTTTACTAGAGGTATTTACTTCTACGCCAACTGCATTTACACAGCTAACAACCGTGTCGTCTAAACTTTTTTGTAATTCATTTTGGTTGACATCATGCTGGTACTGCCCTACCCCTATTGATTTAGGGTCAATTTTAACCAATTCGGCTAATGGGTCCATTAATCTTCTTCCAATAGATACGGAGCCTCTAACGGTTATATCATATTCCGGAAATTCTTCTCGTGCAATAGCAGAGGCCGAATAAACAGAAGCACCACTTTCATTTACCACCAAAGCCATTACATTACGGTCGAAACGAATATTTTTTATTAACCTTTCCGTTTCCCGACCAGCAGTACCATTTCCTATAGCGATAGCTTCTATTTTATATGCATTCACTAAACTTTGAATTTTATTGACCGCTTGCTTTACTTCATTTTCGGGAGGATGCGGATAAATTGTTTCATTATGTAACAATTTCCCCTGTTTATCTAAACATACCAATTTACATCCGGTGCGAAATCCAGGGTCTATGGCCAATACATTTTTTTGTCCTAATGGGGGTGTTAATAATAACTGACGTAGATTTTCGGCAAAAACGCGAATCGCTTCGGCATCTGCCTTTTCTTTAAAACTATTTCTAACTTCTGTTTCGAGCGAAGGAGCTAATAATCTTTTATAGCTATCTTTTAATGCAATCATTAGCTGCTGGGATGATTCATTCTGTGCTTTAATATAAATACGCACTAAAATCTCCATTGCTTTTTCTTCTGAAGGGAAAATATTTATCCTCAAGAACTCTTCTCGTTCGCCTCTCAACATAGCTAAAATACGATGAGATGGGGCTTTTGATAATTTTTCTTCCCATTCGAAATAATTCTTATAGTTCTCTCCTTCTTTTTCTTTCCCTTTTATATTTCTAGAACGGATTACCGATTCTTTCATAAACAATTCACGCAAGGGTTTACGTACATTTTGATTTTCGTTGACTATTTCCGCAATAATATCTCTGGCTCCGGAAATAGCATCCTCCAAAGATTCTACCCCTTTTTCTTGATCAATAAATTTTTCCGCCTCCATGTTAATATCACTCTTATTTTGAGCTAATATTATTTTAGCAAGAGGTTCCAAGCCTTTTGCTATTGCGATGCTTGCTTTTGTTTTTCTTTTAGGACGATAAGGTAAATAGATATCTTCTAACTCCGATAAAGAAGACGCATTGATTAACTTTTCTTTTAGTTCGTCGGTTAATTTATTTTGTTCTTGAATAGAATTAATAATGCTTTCCCTTCGCTTATCTAGTTCCACAAGTTGATTATACCTATCTCGAATGTTAATTATTTGGACTTCATCTAAACATCCTGTTGCTTCTTTTCTGTATCTGGCTATAAAAGGCACCGTTGCTCCACTCGTTAACAGTTGTATTGTATTTTCAACTTGCTTTAACGTTATGCCCAATTCTTGTGATATTATTTCACTGTGATTTTTTACCATAAACTTTTATATAATAATTCGATACAAATATGATTAAAATAATTTGCTTAACCTATTAAAACAGGCATGTGTCAAATAGAAACATCAAATGCATTATTTCGTGGAATAAAAGAACCTATATGAATCAACATCATATACTATCCGGATGAGAAATAATAATGGAGGTTGCATTTCCTCCAAAACCGGTCGCATTAATCATTACTTTTTTTACGTTTCTTTTTTTATTATGAATGACTGTATTATATGGGAACCCGGGAGAAAAATTATTTTTAAGACACAACAAGCCCAATTCTAAGTTTAATGAAGGAGAAGCAGCATACGTATGTCCAATTTTCCATTTATTCGTAAAAATATTAGGGAAATCATTTTTAAAAATATTTTTTACAGCATTTAATTCTGCTTCGTCACCTTTAATAGTTCCGGGGCTATGTAAAAGTAATAAATCAATACTATTATCGGTAATCATATTTTCCATGGCCATCTTCATAGATGCAGACAACAAAGATCCATTCTCGGAAATACCGGTAAGCGATGGAGGGCGTTCAAAAGAAAAGCCCACCGATTCAATAATTGCCAACGGTTTTTTTTCTTTTATTTCATTTACATTAATTTTTTCTATTGCCACAACCGATGCGCCTTCGCCAAGAACAAAAGTATTAACGCTTTTTTCAACATCTGCTAAAGGAGTACATGGGTATTTATTTTTGGTTAACTTGGAGTATATTCCTAATGCTTCTACTTGTGCTAGCGTAAAATCAGTTAAAGGAGCTTCGGACCCACCGGCAATAAAACGGTTTGCCATTCCTGCTTTTATCCAAGCAATTGCATTACAGATAGCTTGAATTCCGGTACTACACGTAACGGATGTATTTATAACCGGGCCAATTATATTTAAATAAGAAGCTACTTGATTTGAAACGTAACTTAAGGTTGTAAGTGGAGACGTATAAATATCGGTTTTTTTATCAGCATTCGTTAAAAAGGCTTTATGTAATTTTTCGAATAGTTCCGTAGATCCTCTTGAAGAACCAATATTAATACCGGTTATCTTTCCGGGAGCCGCACCCCATCCTGCCTCATTAAATGCCGTTGAAGAAGCCTGAATAGCCATTAAAACGGTTTTGTCGATATTTCTAAATTTTGGATTATCGCGTTTCAACTTCTCTATTTGTGCTTCCGCATTTTCCGATAATGCACCCACAGCATAAGGCTTATTGTTAAAAATTTTATTAACTAAACAACTTTCATTATTTAAATATTTAGCATAAATCGCCTCTCTTTCGAACCCCAGCGCTGAAATAGATCCACAAGCGGTAATTACAATAATTTCATTTTTGTCGTTTTTGGAAATCATTTTTTATTTATTTTATAGGTAAAAATACAATTTTTAAATATAAAAAACCACAACAATTAGTATAACATTTTTACTTATTTATTCCATATTATCTTCTCTATTTACACTAGCCAGAATAGAAGATACGATAGAAAGAATAATACTAAACGCCAATGCCCACCAAAACCCATCAACGCGGAAGCCAGGGACCATATTTCCAGCCAAAATAATAATGAATGCATTTATTACCAATAAGAATAAACCAAACGTAAAAAATGTAATTGGAATGGTAAGTATAATTAATAAGGGTTTAACTAAATTGTTTAATACCGCCAAAACGATAGCTACTAAGCAGGCTGTAATGAAATTACTTACATGTATTCCCGGTAAAAGATAGGAAGTAATAATAACAGCAAAAGCAGAA
>DAOLWT010000148.1:0-5912 GCA_035421345.1 Bacteroidales bacterium | reverse complement strand
GGGTTCATTTGTTTTTTTTTGATTTCACTGAAACCAAAATATCAAAGCTTTTTTTTGTTTCTCGATAAATAAATTTTTTTGTTATCGGCAGAAATGTAATTAATAATATCACTATTCGTTGAATTTATTTTAAATGCTAATTTCTTAGGAGTAATATATTTTCCATCTTTATATTGGGTGTAATAAATATCCGCTAAAAATTCTCCAAAATTATCTTTTACACCGCCCATTGCTCCTTTTCTTTTCGATGAAAAATAATATGTAGTCCCATCTGGTGAAGAAATTAACGATAATTCGGAAGAAGTAGAATTTGCAATTTTAAAGGGGGTAATTTTAACATTAACGGGAGACGCCATGTTTTTTTTTGCTTGATTCGTCATTTCTATATAATGGTCTACTGTATTAATAAATTCGGCATCTTTACTTTTATTTGTAAGAAAAGATTTAAATTTATCATAAGCAATTAACGCCTCATCCCATTTGGAATTAAGATGGTATGCTTGTCCAAGATATAAAAAGGCAAATACGGGAGCAGATGTTTCTTTATAGCTATAACTATATGCAATATTTGTTTTTAGTATGGCTTTTTCAAGGTATTCAATGGCTTTTGTACGTTGACCTTTAGAAAATAAATAACAAGCTCCTACATAAAAATTTAAATTGCAGTTTTGTTTATCTGTTTTTAAAAGTCTTAAAAAAATAGTTAAGGCCTCATTATAATATTCATAATTATATAAATCTTGCGCATTTAAATACATAAATTTTAAATCTTTATCATCGCTAATTTGACTCGCGCAAATGGAAGAATTAGTACTTAAATTATTTATCTGTTTCCCCTTGTTCGTGTTAAAGAAAGGGAAGAGCATTAATATAACGAATACGACATATAGTCTCATAATCAAAAATAAAATTAATTTAAAAAATAGGAATGTTTATTTATATATTTTTTTTGATTCGTCCCAATAAACATCCATCTCTTTAAGTGTCATATCATGTAATAACTTGCCGTCTTTTTGGGCATGTTCTTCTAAATATTTAAATCGGTTTATAAACTTATTGTTTGTTCTTTCTAATGCAGTATCAGGGTTAACTTTAATAAATCGGGAATAATTAATTAATGCAAATAATAAATCGCCAAATTCTCCTTCAATTTTATTTATGTCGCTCTGAATCTCAATTTCTTTTCTTAATTCAGCCATTTCTTCTAACACTTTTTCCCATACTTGATCTGTGTTTTCCCAGTCGAAACCGGCTCCTCTGGCTTTATCTTGTATCCGATATGCTTTTACAATAGATGGAAGTGCAACAGGAACGCCCGATAAAACAGATTTTCTTCCTTCTTTCAGTTTTATTTTTTCCCAATTTGTTTTAACTTGCTCATCGGTATCGGCTTTGGTATTGCTGTAAATATGAGGATGACGTTGTATCAGTTTTTGGTTAATACTATTTATTACATCGGTAATTGAAAAGTCTTTGTTTTCGGAAGCTATTTTTGAATAAAATACAATATGTAATAATAAATCTCCTAATTCTTTTTTTATTTCATCATTATCGTTTAATACAATAGCGTCAGCAAGTTCATAGGTTTCTTCAATGGTAAGATGTCGTAATGAATCAAAAGTTTGAATTTTATCCCACGGACATTTAGCCCTGAGCTCATCCATTATATCAAGGAGTTTTTTAAAAGCTTCTAATCGTTCGTCCATTAATATTTCTTTTTTTACAAATATACTTACTATTATTGGAATTATTATAAATTTGCTTTAGCTTAGAATACATGAAGACTTCATTATTAAAATATGGGTTAATCTATTTTTGCGTTATTTTTTTCTCTATAAAAATAACAGCTCAAAATACATTCAAGAAAAAGGATTTATCGATTATTTCTATGGAAACAAAAGTGCATTATGGGTTTATAATGCCTCATCATAAGTATATTCAATATTTATCTACCGGCCATTTTACTGCATTTGAATTGAATGTGGGGAAACAAACAAACGGTAGAAAAAAATGGCATCAACTGTATAACTATCCATATATAGGGCTTTCTTTTTGGACAGCAAATATGGCGAATCCGGAAGTTTTAGGCTCTGTTTATACCTTATATCCGTATTTAAATTTTAATTTAGTTGACCATCGAAAATTAGATTTTAATTTCAGGTTAGGAACAGGTATCGCCTATATAACTAAGAAATTTGAGCCTTTCGATAATTATAAAAACCTGCTTATAGGTACTAATTTAAATGTCGCCATAAGTCTTTTATACGAGTTAAAGTGGGCTATTCAACAGCATATACAATTATCTACAGGAGTAGGAATGACACACTTTTCAAATGGTGCTTTAAAAATGCCAAATTTAGGAATTAATATTCCTACTGTTAATGTAGGAGTTGCGTATCTTTTAAATACAAATAAACCATTTTTTGTTCCAACAGAATCGCTTTGTAACAAGGATACTACAAAATTCGAAATTCAATCAATCGTTTCTGGAGGAATAAAAGAAATTTATCCTGCTTGTGGCGATAAATTTGGTGTTTTTTCGTGGTCGAATAGTTTAATTAAAACATGGAGTTTAAAAAGGAAAATAGGAGTTGGAATTGATTTATTTTGGGAATTTTCAAATATACGATCATTAAAAAGACAGGGAATAGAAGTGAAACATGCCTACGAGGTAATTAAACCAGGTGTACACGTTCTACATCAGCTTCGTTTTTCGCGTCTTTCACTAGTTACGCAAATAGGGTTTTATATATATGCTAAAGATAAAAGCGATGGTCCTATATACGATCGGTTAGCATTACAGTATAAATTAAATAATAATATTTTATTAAATGTTGCTTTAAAAACTCATTTTGCGAAAGCCGATTTTGTTGAATGGGGGATAGGATATTCAATACGATAAAATAGGAGCATGAAAAATAAAAAATTCGTTTTGTTAATGATACTTTCCTTGTTACTTTCTTGTAATAAAGAAAATAATTGCGATTGTTTAAAAGGAACAGGTGATATTATAACAGAGAATAGAGCTATTTTGCCTTTCCATAAAATACATATGCAGGATAATATTAATTTGTATATTTCTATTGATTCTACTTATTCATTAAGTGTGGAAGCTGGGGGTAAGCTATTATCGTCTGTAATTACCGAAGTTAAAGATAGTTGCTTATACTTAAAAAACGAGAATAAGTGTAATTGGGTTCGTAGCTTTAAAAATAAAATTAATGTTTATATAAGTTGTAAAACATTAATCGAAATAATGAGAAATAAAGCATCAGGAAATGTTTATACATTGGATACTATTTATTCTAATATATTTCAAATTAATTCTTTTAATGGAGGAGGAGAAGTTAATTTAAAATTGGTTTCAAAACAATCTTTCTTCAAAATACATACAGGCCCCGATGATATTATTGTTAATGGTCGTTCGGAAAATGCATATATCTATTCTTCAGGAAATGGGCTTGCCGATTTAAGTAATTTTTCTTCTAATTATGCGATTGTTTCAACAAAATCCACAAACAATTGTTATATAAAAGCAAACAAGGAATTAGAAGTATTTATAGATTATGTCGGCAATATTTATTATTCCGGAAATCCTGCGATTATAAAAATGAATACAACAGGAAGCGGTAAGTTAATAAAAATGGATTAATACGCTCTTGCAAAAAGTACCCGTTGTGTAGAAGGTTTTCCGCTATAAATACATAATCCGTTTTCTTTTACATTATTCAATGGAATACAACGAATTGTTGCTTTTGTTTCGTTTTTTATAGCCTCTTCTGTTTCTTTAGTTCCATCCCAATGAGCGGAAATAAAACCTCCTTTGTCTTCTAACATAGCTTTAAACTCATCCCATGTATTTGCTTTATGCGTATTTAATTCCCTAAAAGAAAGTGCTTTTTCATAAAGATTCTCTTGAATCTGTATTAATAGATTATTTATTTTTATTCCGATATCTGTTTGCTGATAGGTAGATTTTTCGAGGGTGTCTCGTCGAGCAACTTCTATCGTTCCTTGTTCTAGATCTCTCGGACCAATGGCAATACGCACCGGAACGCCTTTAAACTCATATTCGGCGAATTTCCATCCGGGTTTAAATGTGTCGCGATCATCATATTTTACAGTAATCCCAAAACTTTCTATTTCTTTTTTAATAATTTCAACGCGAGCTGAAATTTCTTTCAATTGATCTGTATTTTTATATATTGGAACTATAACAACTTGAATAGGAGCTAATTTAGGAGGTAGCACCAGTCCGTTATCATCGGAATGCGACATAATAAGAGCTCCAATAAGACGGGTTGAAACGCCCCAAGAGGTTGCCCATACATAATCAAGCGTTCCTTGTTTGGATGCAAATTTAACATCGAATGCTTTCGCAAAATTTTGTCCTAAAAAATGAGACGTGCCTGCTTGTAATGCTTTCCCATCTTGCATTAAGGCTTCTACACAATAGGTTTCTAAAGCCCCCGCAAATCGTTCATTTTCCGATTTAACCCCTTTAATTACAGGGAGAGCCATAAACGATTCGGCAAAATTAGCATACACATTTAACATTTGTTCGGTTTCCTGTATTGCTTCTTCTTTCGTTTCATGAGCCGTATGACCTTCCTGCCATAAAAATTCGGCGGTACGCAAAAATAATCGGGTTCGCATTTCCCATCGAACTACATTCGCCCATTGGTTAATTAATATTGGCAAATCGCGATAAGATTGAATCCAATTCCGATAAGAATCCCAAATAATGGTTTCCGATGTAGGTCGAACAATTAATTCTTCTTCTAGCTTAGCAGTTTCATCAACAACAACTCCTTTTCCATCTGGTGAATTTTTTAATCTATAATGAGTTACCACGGCACATTCTTTCGCAAAACCTTCTACATGAGAGGCTTCTTTACTAAAAAATGATTTTGGTATAAAAATTGGGAAATAAGCATTCTGATGACCGGTATCTTTAAACATCTTATCCAATGCTGCTTGCATTTTCTCCCAAATGGCATAACCATAAGGTTTTATTACCATACAACCTCTAACAGCCGAATTTTCTGCAAGTCCGGCTTTTATAACAATATCGTTGTACCATTGAGAATAATTCTCTTCGCGAGTTGAAAAATCTTTAGCCATAGTATGTTTGGTATGATATTTGCTTTTATATTAAAAGAATTAATGCAAAATTAAAAATTAAATCAAATGAAAACACATATATCACATATAAAAAAATATCAAAAGGAGAACCAAGCCATGAAAAAGATAACTTTTATTTTAACCTTCACTATCTTGCTCTTTTCTGCTTGTACAACCACATATCAAGTACGATCTATGTACGACGACGTGTATTATTCAAAGAAAAGTGCAACCACTCAAATTGCCCCTCGAGAAAAAGAGGTAAAAACAAGTGAATTACCCACTGTTGCTGAAACAGAAACAACAGAATATGTTAATTCAAACGAAAATGTGAACACCGTTGATAATACTTCAGAATCGGTTAATAACGAATCAACCGAAAGGGTTAATTATTCAAATAGTGAAACCTATTACGATGAAGAAGGGAATCCTGTAAACGTTACTAATAATTATTTTTACGATTACGACGATTATTACGATTATGCGTATTCTTCTCGTATTAAAAGATTTCATCGTCATAACGGGTTCAACTATTATAACGATTTCTACACCAATTATTACTGGTATACTTCCAACCCTTGGGATTGGGGTGTAAGTATTTATATGGGTTCGCCATGGTGGTATCCTTCCTATTATTATTATAACCCTCCTTATTACTGGAGCGATTACTATCCTCATATGGGAATGTACAGTTATAATTATTGGGGATCTCCTTGGTATTGGAATAGTTATCATCATGGGTATCATAACGGTTATTGGGATGGCTATTGGAATGGATATTGGGATGG
>DAOLWT010000147.1:0-5923 GCA_035421345.1 Bacteroidales bacterium | reverse complement strand
AAGTGTGTTTGTTTGTTTTAATGTGTTTTATTGAATTTACAATAAATATAATACTTATGGTTGCATAACTTAATAATCCCCATATACCTGTTTCGTTTGCTAGTTTTAAATACCATCCATCAGTAGAATAGGTTGCCACGTCTTTGGAATAAATACTAAAAAATCTGACTGCAACGTGTCCAGCTTTCCCTAAGCCGTAGCCCATTGGCTTTGCAATAAAATCATTAAATGCTCCAATCCATAAATCAACTCTTGTACATTTTCTTAAAGCAAAAGTATCTATTGTTGAATCTCCAATAAAAATCAATACTTTATACATATCGTGATCGTAAAGCCATAGACCAAAAAACACAAGCATCATAATTAAAAGGGTTTTCAAGAAACATAAATATTTTTTTGAGAATATTGTTATGAATATCCATCCAAAATAAAATATAACATTTGCCCCTCTCGATACGGTTAAGAATATGCAACACCAAAAAACAGTATATATTAAATATCGGGAAATAGTTTCTTTTTCAATAATTTTAAAATACGTATAAATAGCTCCGAATGTAGTAAATATGGCAAATACTACAGGAGACCAGAATAGTGAACCAATACGTTTGATATAATAAATTTTTTCTATTCCTGTAACTTTTAATGTCATGTATTTATTGAGATCAGGAAGAAGAAAGTAAATTATTAAACCAATAATAGAAACAATAAAATACCAATTTGCTATGTTTTTAATGCAATTATCAATGCTCTTTTCATCAGTATTAAATCCTATTCTGGCAATAAAATAAAAAAGCATTGGGAAATATGTCATTCGTATTGCATAAAGTGATATTGTTAAGTTATGTGCAATATATGTCCCCAGAAGAATATTCGTAATTATATATAAAAAAATTAGCTTGTCGTAAATGGTGAAAAATGAATAACGTAATTTATTTTTATTTTTTAACAGAGCAAAAATGAAAATATAAAACGCAAAAATATCTGGTAAGCTTGAAAAAAATAAATCAATTATTGAAGTAGATGTACCGGAGCCAATAGTAATAGTTCTTAAGCTAATAAATAAAGTACCGAAAATAAAATAAAGAAGTAGGTTAAGTACAATAGATTTGTTGTTATCATTATATAAATTTAAAAACCCGATTTTCATTTCTGTAATTATATTTTATATATATTTTGCTTGGCAATTTTACTTATCCAATAAATAATAATAACGTTAAGTATTGAAAATAAAATAGAAATCATATAAAACCCAAATGTTATATCCTTTACAATTATTCCGGCATAAAGAATAGAAATTGTAATTATTAAACTTCCGAATATAGAAATTGATGCAAGTTGCTTTTGCTTGCTTAATATTATTGGGGTTTGAGAAATTGTCATTCTTATAAAATCAAAATATATCCAAGGAGATAAAATTTTCGCATACAAACCTGCTAAACGCCAATTTTCGCTAAAAATGAATGCAAATAAATCTTCGCCTTTTAAAAGAAGGATTACCGGAATAGGTATAGCTATTATTGCTGATCTTATTATTGTGTCTTTGAGAAATGGATAAATATTTTCATTTTTATTATATTTTTCAGAAGCCCTTTGGTAAAATACTTGTGCAATTGCAGAACCTAAGAGGTTCACCGGAGCTTGCAAAATTCTCATTCCAAAAGAATATAATCCAAGAATTGTTGAACTAAAAAAAATAGGGATTAAATATACTAACCCATTTATCTGATACATGTCAATTAATGCTTGTATAGTGTTTGTCTTAGGCATTTCTTTGTGTTGTATAGCTATTTCTTTTATTTCCGAATATTTAGAAAATCTAATATTATGAAATAATAATTTTAAATCTTTTCTTACAAAAATTAAAGTTGAAATAATAATGCCTATAAATGTTCCTATTATCAAACCTATTGTTCCTGTTTTTAGAAACCCCAGCCCGAGCATTGATAAATTGCCAAAAATTGAATTATTGATCCTGTTGAATGATATTTGTTTGTATTTTTTTATCCTGTTGTTCCAGTTTATAAATATTTGGTTAAATCCTAACATAAATACGAATAACGGAATAAGGCAAAAGTATACAGGTATGTTTTTTAAGAGTATAATAATGATAATAACTATTAAAGAAAAAAATGATACTATCGAACAAATTATAAAACTTAGGGTAATTAGCTTTTGAGCATCATTATTGTTTTTAGGAAGTACAATTGCTAAATCATAGCGGGCGGTGCATATAACAGTAATTCCTGCAGCTATAGACATATAAAATGAAAAAAAACCAAAATCCGAGGGTGAATATATTCGCGTAATAATGGGAGCAATTAAAAAAGGAATTATTTGTGCTATTACGGTACCTGTAACTAAAATTGAAATATTTTTAGCGAATTCAGATTTTAATATATTTTTCATAAACTCAATATTGTTATAACTGAATCTTGAGCAAACAATAGTTGTAGTTTAAATATTTCAATTTACTATCTTCAGTAAACATATAAGTAAAATAATTTTTATTCATTTTTCCCGTGACATACTTTGTATTTTTTACCACTTCCGCAAGGACAAGCATCGTTACGACCTACTTTTTTCTCCACTCTTACCGGTTCCGCTTTTCTTTGTTCAGGTTGTTTGTTTGATTGTCTCTCATCTCCACCAATATCCGTACGACTTGTCTGTAGTTTACTCATATCTGTTTTTTCGGGTGCTTTTGCTTCTTGTACACGGTCACCTTCGTGCAACGGAATATTTCCTTTAAACAAAAATGAAATAATCTCTTTATTTACTTTTTGAATCATTTTCTTAAACAGATTAAACGATTCGAATTTGTATATGAGTAAAGGATCTTTTTGTTCGTAAGTAGCATTTTGAACCGATTGTTTTAAATCGTCCAGTTCACGTAAATGTTCTTTCCATTCATCATCAATAATAGCTAGGGTTATTCCCTTTTCAATCTCCAAAACTATTTCTTTCCCTTTTGTTTCGTACGATTTCTTAATATTTGCCAATATTTGCAATGTTTTTATTTTATCGGTAATAGGAATGGCAATATTTTCAAATTTATTTAAATGGTTTTCGAATATATCTTTTATGATAGGGAAAATACGTTGTGCCGTATATTCTTGTTTTTCTTTATAATGCTTCCTTAAATTTTCATAAACAATCTGTGTAATATCTTCCGTATTTTTATTTAAAAAATCTTTTTCCGATATCTGAATATCCGCTGCAAAGGTTTTCAGTATTTCCATTTTAAATTCGCCAAAATCTCTGTCATCCTGAAAATCGAGTACAATACTTTCAATAACATCATACATTAAATTGGCAATATCAATCGATAATTTATCACCGAATAATGCATTTTTTCTTTTCGTATAAATAACTTCTCGTTGTTGATTCATCACATCATCGTATTCGAGTAAACGTTTACGAATTCCAAAGTTATTTTCTTCCACTTTTTTCTGAGCACGTTCAATTGCTTTCGTAATCATAGCATGCTGAATAACCTCTCCTTCTTTTAATCCTAAACGATCCATCATTCCGGCTATTCTTTCAGAACCGAATAAACGCATTAAATCATCTTCTAATGAAACAAAAAACTGAGAAGTTCCGGGGTCTCCCTGACGACCGGCACGACCTCGTAACTGTCTATCCACACGGCGAGATTCATGGCGTTCTGTTCCTATAATAGCTAGACCGCCGGCTTCTTTAACACCATGTCCCAATTTAATATCGGTTCCACGACCAGCCATATTCGTTGCAATAGTAACTGTTCCTGACTTTCCTGCTTCCAAAACAATTTCGGCTTCGCGTTGATGTAATTTCGCATTTAATACATTATGCTTAATATTTTTTAATTTAAGCATACGACTTAACAATTCCGAAATTTCAACAGATGTTGTTCCCACAAGCGATGGCCTGCCTGCATTATGTAAGGCAACAATTTCATCAATAACAGCACTATATTTTTCGCGTTTTGTTTTGTATACCAAATCTTGATGATCCTGACGAACAATATTACGATTGGTAGGAATTACGACCACATCTAGTTTATAGATATCCCAAAACTCACCTGCTTCTGTTTCTGCAGTACCTGTCATCCCTGCCAGTTTCGAATACATACGGAAATAGTTCTGCAAGGTAATTGTTGCATATGTTTGCGTAGCTGCTTCAATCTTTACATTTTCTTTTGCTTCAATAGCTTGATGTAAACCATCCGAATACCTTCTGCCTTCTAAAATACGACCGGTTTGTTCATCAACAATTTTAACTTTATTATCCATAATCACATACTCTATATCTTTCTCAAATAAAGTATATGCTTTTAATAATTGGTTGGCAGCATGAATTCTTTCCGATTTAATTGAGAAATCGAGCATTAACTCATTTTTCTTCTCAATTTTTTCTTGAGGCGATATGGAGGATTTTTCCATGTCGGCTATATGAGAACCCACATCTGGAATAATAAAAAATTTGGGGTCTCCTGTAAATCCAGAAACGTAATCAATTCCTTTTTCAGTAAGTTCTATCGAATTATTTTTTTCATCAATAACAAAATAAAGTTCGTCATCGATGATATGCATATTTTTTTGTTGTTCTGCAATATAAAAATTCTCTGTCTTCTGCATCATCACTTTCATACCAGGTTCACTTAGAAATTTAATAAGTGCTTTGTTTTTAGGTAAACCTCTATATGCTCTAAAAAGCAATTTACATCCTTCTTTTTCATTTTCGGATTTTGAATTATCTTTTAAAAGTCTTTTGGCATCAGCTAATATATTTGTTACCAGATTTTTCTGGGCGTTATATATTTTTTCAATTATTGGTTTAAGATCTTGAAATTCCTGTTTATCTCCTTTGGGTGTAGGACCCGAAATAATTAAAGGAGTTCTAGCATCATCAATTAAAACGGAGTCAACCTCATCAACTATTGCAAAATTATGTTTTCGCTGAACTAGCTCATCCGTATTTCGAGTCATATTGTCGCGGAGATAGTCGAAACCAAACTCATTGTTTGTTCCGTATGTTACATCGGCGAGGTATGCATTTCGGCGTGCGTCAGTATTCGGTTCATGTTTATCAATACAATCTACTTTTAATCCATGAAATTCGAAAAGAACTCCCATCCATTCGGAGTCACGTTTCGCTAAATAATCATTTACCGTAACGATATGAACTCCTTTTCCTGGTAATGCATTTAAATAAACAGGCAAGGTTGCAACCAATGTTTTTCCTTCACCAGTAGCCATTTCCGAAATTTTTCCTTGATGAAGTACAATCCCTCCAAAAAGCTGCACATCGTAATGAACCATATCCCAAACAATGGTATTACCCCCGGCTATCCAGCTGTTTTTATAGATGGCATAATCTCCTTTTATTTCAATACTTTTCCGGGTAGCCGCTAAATCTCTATCCATTTGAGTTGCCGTAACCTCTACTTCCGAATGTTCTTTAAATCTTTTGGCTGTTTCTTTAATTACCGCAAAAGCGGCAGGCAATATCTCCATTAAAACTTCTTCTGTTTTTTTAACGATATCCTTTTCGAGCTTTTCAATAGACTGATAAATTTTCTCTTTTTCTTCATTTTCAATATCTATCTCTGTTCCCAGACGATTTCGCAAATCCTTTATCTCTTTTTCTTCTTGCTCCAAATACAAGGCTATTTTTTCTTTGAATTCGGCTGTTTTCTTACGTAGTTCGTTATTGGAAAGTTTTGAAATAACTTCATATTCCTGATGAATTTTTTTAACGAGCGGTGCAATTTCTTTAACGTCTCTTTCTGATTTACTACCAAAAAGTTTTTTAATCGTTTTTAACATGATGATATATAAATTAATATTTTATTTCTAAACAGTAAACATGCAAAAATACATTAAAATAACTTAAAAATAGAAGATTTTTCATTTTTATAAATTGATTTTTATGAATTTTAAGA
>DAOLWT010000146.1:4184-5938 GCA_035421345.1 Bacteroidales bacterium | reverse complement strand
ATTCAAGGAAATAGCATATTTTCGTTTCCCTGAAAAATTATTTAGGACACTATTGTTCTTATAATTGTATATTTACATTATTTTTATAATATAGACAGATAAATATTTCATTTTTTCCAAATGAAGAATTATTTCGACAAAACAAAAGAAGAATTAATAAAAGAGATTGAATTATTAAGAAAACAAATTCAATCGAACTTTAGTAATTGCCATTTAGGTATTACAGATAAAGAAAATCCATCATTTTTGAATGTAATGGAAAACACGCCCCTTTCCATTATCATTTTTAATGATGAACAAATTTATTTTACCAATAAAGCATTTCAGGAACTTACTGAATATAATCAACATGAAATCGATAAAATGAAGTTCTCTGATTTCACTTATTCGGAAGACCGACATATATTAGAAGAAGAAATTATTAAATGCAATTTATCTCAAATAAATTCAATTAATACAGAAATACGCATAACAACCCATAATAAAAAAAATAAATGGATTGAACTTATCGCAAATAAAATAAACTACAATAACAAAGAGGTAATTTTTTCAATAGCGGTCGATATAACAGAAAAAAATGAGATACTCGACCAAAAAAATATATTGAACGATCAACTCAGTTTTACAATTAAATCTATTGTTGAAGGTGTTATTACGACGAATGCGGAAGGCAAAATAGTAATGATGAATAATACCGCAGAAATATTAACTGAATGGAATAGCGATGATGCATTAGGCAGAAATATTAACGATGTTTTTTGCCTAGTTAATGAAAAAAAAGAAGAAAAGAATCATATATCTATAAAAGATATGATTGATTCTAAAAAAATATTTAATAACGCTATTTCAACAAAACTTATTTCGAAAAATAAAAAGAAAAGAGTTATTCAATATTACTTAGCCCCTATTTCTGACAATAAACAAAATGTATGTGGGGGTATTATCATTTTTAAAGATAGATCCGAACAAAAAATATTAGAAGAACAGCTTAAAGAAATTGAAGAAGTATATAATACATTATTTGAAGCCGCTCCAGATGCGATTCTTATTATGCAAGATGATAAATTTGTTAACTGCAATAATAAGACATTAGCTATTTTTCAGTGTACCAAAGAACAAATCATAGGAAAACCTCCTTTTTATTTTTCACCCGAATATCAACCCGATGGAAGACCATCAAAAATTGTTGCATGGGAAAAAATTTCTTTGGCTCAAAGTGGAATACCTCAAGCATTTGAATGGAAACACACACGATATAACAGAACTGATTTTGATGCAGAAGTATTTTTACATAATATTATCATTCAAGGTCAATTATATCTACAGGCTATAGTTAAAGATGTTACAGAACAAAAAAATGTTCAAAAAAATTTAAAAAAAAGCGAAGAAATGTTTCGGTTATTCTTCAAATCTACCAGTCAATCTATTACTATTAACAATGCTGTGACCAACGAAAAAGGAGAATTGATTGATGCTATAATTATTGAAGCAAATCCTGCTTTTGGCAACATGACAGGTATTGAATACAAGAAAGCAGCAGGGATGAAATTATCGGAAGTAAACCCTTTTGTTTATAAAGAATTACTTAAAGGTTATGAGGAATCATTAAAAATTAATTACCCATACCGTTTTGATTTTTATTCAAAATTTTCAAATAAATTCAATGAATTTATTATTTATGGAATAAAAAAAGATCAATTTGCAATTATTTGTTCTGACATTACAGAAAGGAAAAGAGAAGAAGAGACAAAACG
>DAOLWT010000146.1:0-4084 GCA_035421345.1 Bacteroidales bacterium | reverse complement strand
CCCATTCGTAATAAAAAACCATATATTGAAAACGATTATCCATCAAATAAATTCAAAAAGAAAGATCTTTTTACTGAGCATATTGAGCTAAAAAAGTTTTTAAATGTACCTATATTCGACAAAGATCATATTGTCATTCTATCGGGTGTTGCAAATAAAGAAACAAACTACGAAGAAACCGATATCCAACAATTAACTCTTCTGTTAAGCGGAATGTGGCAAATTTTACAACGTAAAAAAAATGAAGATGCTTTGTTAAAAAGTGAAGAACAATATAGATTTATTTCAAATAACTCAAACGATATTATAGTAAGAACAGACACAAACGGCATTGTTAAATTTATTTCAGCCTCATGCAAAAATTTATTAGGGTTTGAACCGGAAGAAATTACAGGAAAAAACTCTATTGGATTTGTACATATGGAGGATTTAACAAACATAAATAATTACGAAAAAGAAATATTAGCCAAATCAGCACCTAACTTAATTAGGCATCGAGTTCAAAAAGCAGATGGTAATTATATTTGGCTTGAAACAAATAATCAGATTGTTTATGAAACGGATGGTAAAATAAAAGAAGTTTTATCGGTTTGTAGAGATATTACAGAAATGCTACAATCAGAAAAATTAATTAAAGAGAAAGAAGAAGCAGAGCTTTCTAATAAAACAAAATCGGAATTTTTAGCCAATATTAGTCATGAAATAAGGAACCCGTTAAATTCAATCATCGGATTAACAAATACGCTTTCCAGAACAAATAAATCAGAAGCGAATATTGAATACATTGAATATATTAAAATAGCTTCTAATAACCTTTTAAATATTTTAAACGATATATTAGATTTTTCAAAAATTGAAGCAAATAAAGTAGAAATAATCAATTCTAATTTCGAACTTGAAAAATTAATTATGGAAGTATATTCCATTTTTAAACCTATTGCTGAACATAAAAAAATTGATATTCAATATAAAATTGAAAAAGACATACCCGATTTACTTTACGGTGATGTGAACAAGTTTAAACAAATAATAATAAATCTTATTAGCAATGCTGTAAAATATACCGACATCGGTTTTATAAAAATAAATGTTCAAATAGCTAAAAAATTAAATGATCAATTTATTATTCAGGTAGATATTGCTGACTCCGGAATAGGAATAAAAAAAGAAGATTACACTAAATTATTTATGTCGTTTACGCAGCTCGACAGCTCTATTACTAAATCGTTTTCAGGAACAGGACTCGGACTAGCTATTGTAAAGAGCTATGTAGATTTATTAAAAGGAGAGGTTTCTTTTACGAGCGAATATGGAAAAGGAAGTGTTTTTACTATTCGTATTCCATTTACGCTTCCTTCAACCATTCAATCGGAAATGAGTTTCCCTATATCGGAAACAAAAAAAATAAAAACCTCGCTTCATGTATTGATAGCAGAAGATGACGGTATTAATCAACTATATCTAAAAAATTTTTTAAAAAACAAAGGACTTACTGTTGATGCTGTTTTTAACGGATTACAAGCTATTGAAAAATACAATGAAGGCGTGTATGATTTAATTCTCATGGATGGCCAAATGCCCAAAATGGATGGAATACAAGCCACCCTTAAAATTAGAGAAATTGAAAAAACGACGAATAAACATACCCCTATAATTGCTATTACAGGATATGCTGTAACAGGAGATAAAGAAAAATTTTTATCGAATGGTTTTGATGATTATATTTCAAAGCCTATTGATGAAACTAGGCTTTCAGAAATAATTGATAAATATGGAATAAAGAAAGAAAAAACCAATAAATAATAAAAGGTTATTTATATTCTGAACGTTTTTCTTTTAATAAATCAATAGCCGCATTCGAAATATTTCGAATTTTTTCTACAATCTGGGTTATGCCTATCTCATCAACCCCTTTAAATCCATTTGCTTCCAATTTTTCTAATAATTCATGTAATGCTGTAATACCAAAAATAAAGGCAGATGATTTATATTTATGAGCTGCTTTTTTCATCTTATCTTCATCTTTTTCTTTAACTGCATTTTCTATTTCTTCCACTTGTAAAGAAGCTTGAGCAATAAAAACATTAATCATCTCCAGCATAAAAGATTTATCGCCATCACAAATTTCGTTTAAAGTTTCAAGATTTATTAATGAAGTTCTTTTCATAACGAATAAATTAATTAGCCAACCTTACTTATTTCAAGTAATCTCTTAAAATCAAGAATTTTTATACGTTTCCCATCGGTATTAATTACCCCCTCTTTATGAAACCTTTTAAGGGTGTGTATAATATTTTCCTGCGAACATCCTGCAAACTCAGCTAATTCTTTTCTAGTTAATGACATTGCAAAATCTTTTTCTTTATACACTTTTTCAGAAAGATAAATAATTAATTCGGCAACCCTCCCATTTACTTGTTTATGTGCTAAACTAATAAAATTTAAAATAGAATCTTTAAATGTTGAAGAAGCATATTCTATTAACTTCATAGTTAATAAACTATTCTTAAGTGCTAAATTTTTTAGCACATTAATATCAATTAAACAAGCTACACTCTCCTCTATAGCGACTATCGAAAACATATTTGTAGCATCATTAAAAACATTAATCCCTCCAATTAACTTAGGGGAATTAACGATAGTAAGAATAAAATTCTTTCCAAATTCATTTTCATAATTAAACTTTACAATTCCTTTCGATAAAAAAATAATATGAGAAAACTGACTTCCTTGTTTAAGAATGTTCTCTCCTTTCTTATATTTTAATTGAATGGTACTATGGTAAAGCAAATGAAAATCTTCTTCACTAACATATTGCCGAACCATTTGCTTAAACAAGCATAAATCACATTTATCTAAAGAAGGTTTATTAAGGCTAATCATAGTTTGTAAATTTTTACAGTTTAAAATATGAAATATTTCATACTAATTTATGATACCTTTCACTATGCGAACTACAATGCAAATATATATAAAATTTACTTTTGCTGACACAACCGATATACAAATAGGAAATAAAAAAGTGAAAACAAATTTACAAATAAAAGATCGTCCTTTAAAAAGCATTTTAAAAGCCTTTTCTTGGAGGATTGTAGGGACTTTGGATACAATTTTAATATCCTGGATATTAAGCGGAAAAATTGCAATAGCTCTTTCAATAGGAGGAGTTGAAATTTTTAGCAAAATTACGCTCTATTATCTGCACGAAAGATTATGGAATAGCTTAAAATGGGGAAGAATGAGTGTAAAAATTAGAAAAAAAGCACGTTTTTTAGGAAAATCGTTTTTTTTTAAAATCAATAAAAAAAATGTACCCCTTATTTACTCTAAGAAAATTTAATACTAAAGTGGAAAATAAAATAAATAATATTAACTTAATATTAAAGGAGAAATAAAATGAGCATATTAAAAAACAATGATAATTTATATTGCTTGTTAACACGTTAAATTTTAAGGAAAAAGGAAGCAGTATGCTTGCTCTTATTGATGGTTTTTAAAGAATTTAATGATGATTTGGGAGTTGCAAATAGCCTTTGTAAACATTCTATAGTTGTATGGGACCTTGCAAAAAAGGTAAATCCTTAAATTAAAGTGTTTATTGTTACTACTTACTTTAAACCAGAACAAACCATTTCGTTTATGAATGAGCCCTTAAAAACCAACAACGAATTAAGCATATTTAAAAATACAGCCGAAATACCCGAAGAATATTACAAAACAGATCCTGACAAATGTTGCGATTTATTAAAAGTAATCCCCACGAAACAAGCTATTGAAGAAATGAAGGTAAGATGCTGGGTAACTGGATTACGGTGCACAGAATGTAGAACCCGAACCGATTATAAAGAAGTGGAAGAAAGAGATAAAGGTCTTATTAAGCTAAACCCAATTTTAATTTGGAAAGAAAGAGAAATTTGGCAATATCTTGCTTTAAATAATGTAAAAGTAAACCCTCTTTATAACGAGGGATACCGATCTTTATGTTGTGAGCCTTCTCCAATATTTCGAATGATGAAAATGAAAGAGCAGGAAGATGGATTGGGACAAGCAAATGTGGAGGAGAATGTGGAATTCATACAAAACC
>DAOLWT010000145.1:0-5994 GCA_035421345.1 Bacteroidales bacterium | reverse complement strand
GATTTAACTGCACCATACTCTTCAAATAATGATTTTAAATCATCATCGCCTATTCTAAAACTTAAGTTAGAAATAAAAATGTTCATAATTTTTCAAATTAGATGAATAACTGATTTGACTTGAGTTCGTGACAGGGAGTCTGATTATATGATTTTGAGAAGAATAAAACGATATGTTTGCAGTACCTGAAAAAAAACTATTATCAAAAATTAACGGTGCAAAGATAAGCTATTTATCAATACAAAAAACATTATACCGATTGCATATATGTAATAGTCCAATAAATTGTATTATAACATATATGTCATCGGCATTACCATTGTAAAATTTAAAATATCCGTTGGAGTATTTTAAATTTACAATTGGTATAATTTCGTTTTAGAATAGATGTGAAGCATGAATAATAAAATGAAAAATTATGATTTTAGCTCATTTTTTTTATTTTTGTCGAAATAATAATTCATTGTATTTGAAAAAAATCAATTTATGACCACAAATAAAGAAGCATGGGGTACTAGAGTCGGCTTGGTTCTTGCTATGGCAGGAAATGCAGTAGGACTTGGCAACTTTTTACGTTTTCCAGTACAAGCTATCCAAAACGGAGGAGGTGCATTTATTATACCCTATCTGGTATGTTTTTTACTAATGGGGATACCCTTATTATTTATTGAATGGTCAACCGGAAGATATGGTGGTCAATTTGGGCATCATACATCTCCTTTAGCTTTAAACCGCATGTCGAAATTTGCTTTTTGGAAATATGTTGGAGTTTTTGGAATATTTTCAAACATCGCCATCGCTTCCTATTACGGCTATATTGAAAGCTGGACCATGTCGTATGTATACCATTCTGCAGTAGGCACATTTAAAGGATTAGATCAACATAGTGTAGCCAATTTTTTCGATAACTACCTTAATATTTTTACATCAACTACAGGCATTCCTTTCGAAGCAGTTGTTTTCTTTTTATTCTGTATTGTTTTAAATACGTGGGTACTCAGTAGAGGATTAAGTGGCGGCGTTGAAAAAGTAGCTAAAATAGGAGTTCCGCTATTAATATTATTTGGAATATTTTTAGTAATAAAAGCGGTTACCATAAAAGCAGGAACAGATGGTGCAATAAACGATGGTACTGTAGGTTTGAATTTTTTATGGACTCCTCAATACGATTCTTTGTCGAATCCCAAAGTATGGTTAGCTGCTGCTGGTCAAATATTCTTTACCTTGTCGCTCGGCCAAGGTTCCGTTCATTGCTATGCTTCTTATGTTAAAAAGAAAGATGATATTGCATTAAATGCCATGTCGGCCGGATGGATGAACGAATTTGTGGAAGTGGTATTAGGAAGTGCTATTATTATTCCTATTTCTATAGGTTATTTAGGTATTGACCGGGTTGTTGAACTTGCTTCGAGTGGAGGATTTGGATTAGGATTCCGCACCTTGCCTTTCTTATTCCAACAATGGGGAAGCGTGTTAGCAGCCATCTCTGGAATTGCATTTTTCGGATTACTCTTTTTTGCAGGCATTACTTCTTCATTGGCTATGGGAACTCCGGTGATGTCGTTTCTAATGGATGAATTTAAATGGAAACGATCCCGTGCCGCCATGGGGTTTGGATTTTGCGTATTAATTCTAGGACTTCCTACCGTTTTCTTTTTTCAGAATGGGGTATTTGATGAATACGACTATTGGGCAGGGACGGTATCGCTTGTATTTTTCGCCATGTTTGAAGCCATTCTTTTTACCTGGGTATTCGGAATAAAAAAAGGATGGGCAGAAATTACCGATGGAGCTGATATAACCGTATTCCCCATTTTTAAATATATTCTTAAATTTATTACCCCTGTCATTTTAATCATTGTATTTTTCGGTTCCTTGGTTCGTCCTGAAAATGATGACTGGTCTAAAATTAGTTTCTCCGGATGGAAACTACATCACGAAAGTATTTTATCTAAAATTAAAAATGAAAACATAGGTCCTAACAACACCTATTTTGCAAATCAGTTTTATGCAGAGACATCAGGCACGATTGATACCGTTTATTCTGACCTTAACAAAACCTATATTTTAATAAAACCAAATAACGGAACCTCAAAAACAGTTGAAACAAAAATCACAAATAAGGCTATTGTTAAAAAAGGAGATATAGTAAATATTGGAGACCCTATTTTAGAAGGGAAATTTACAAATAATGTTTTCTTTATTAATATTTCACGCTTATTATTAGTATCTCTGTTTGTTACTATAGGAATTTTAGTATTTATCGCTTATCACAAACGTAAAAAAGAAGGGACTTTATAATGAATACGACAGCACTAGTGTTTATGATCGTAACCCAGTTAATTATAACCGGGATTACCTTATACTTTTTTTTAAAAGTCTTATTTATTAAACCGAAAGTTGATGTTAATGAAGACTCGTATATAGAAAATGATGAACAAAAAAATAATGAGTCTAAATAAATGTTTACAGGTTTAAAAAATTATTTTTCCTTTAATAAAAGAGAGCGTAACGGAATATTTGTATTACTAATTATTCTTATTCTCATAATTTTAACACCTAAATTTCTTCGTTTCTTTACCACAAATGAAATGGCCGACTTCACTGATTTTAAAAATGAAGTTACATTATTCGAAAATAATCTAAAAAATAAAAAAGATAGTTTAACGCAAACGAATTTCGATTATAATAATATCGACAAATCAGTTGCTGAAAATAAACTCACCCCATTCCCTTTCAACCCGAATAACCTCTCGGAAGATAAATGGAAAGCATTAGGATTTGACAATAAGCAAATAAAAACAATAAAAAATTTCGAAGCAAAAGGAGGTCGATTTTACAAAAAAGAAGATTTAAAAAAAATTTATGGGATTAGCGAAAGTGAATATGAAATACTGGAACCATTTATTCAACTCGATGAAAAGAAGAATGATTATACAAAGAAAGAAAACACCCATTTCGTAAGTACTAAAAACTCCGTTATTGTTGAATTAAACTCATCCGATACAACTAATCTTAAAACATTAAAAGGCATAGGCTCCGGTTATGCCAAACGAATTATTGCTTATAGAAATAAATTAGGAGGGTATATTAAGAAAGAACAACTACTTGAAGTTTATGGTATGGACTCAGCCCGGTATTCGGGTATTGTAGAATACATTTCAATTAATATAGCCTTAATAACAAAAATAAATATTAATACAGCCGATCTCAACATTTTAAAATCGCACCCTTATATTGGTTATAATATTGCAAATTCACTAATTAATATAAGGAAATTACATGGCAATTATAAGACGCTTTCTGATATTAAAAAATCGGCATTAATTACCGATAAAATTTATATTAAAATGCTACCCTATTTAACTGTTGAATAAAAAATATAATATAATTGATAAAATTTATAAATTAGCCACACTAATTACAATCTAAATTTATGGAACAAGAAATTAAATTGAGTCAGCCTAGAGGGCTATGGATACTTTCATTCACTGCTATATGGGAACGTTTTAGTTACTATGGAATGAGAGCATTTCTAATACTTTATATGGCAAATGACATATTAAATCCGGAAAACAGAAAAGCCCATTTAGGAGGGCTCGGTTTTTCCGATTCTAATGCCGGCTTTGTTTACGGTACTTTTACGAGTATGTGTTATTTACTTCCATTACTGGGTGGCTTTCTTGCCGACAGGTATATAGGAAAAAGAAAATCTGTTATTATTGGAGGGTTTTTAATAATGATAGGCCATTTCACCCTTGCACTCGATTTAACCACTACCTCGTTTTTTGCTGGACTAACCTTGCTTGCCTTTGGAAACGGCTTTTTCAAACCTAATTGTTCCTCTATGATAGGCGATTTATATACTCCTGGCGATAAACGTCGCGACAGTGGTTTTACTATCTTTTACATGCTCTTTAATGGAGGTGCATTCTTTGCGCCCTTACTCTGCGGGTATTTTGGAGAGACGTACGGTTTTCGTTACGGATTTATGATTGCCGGCTTTGCTATGATGATAGGTTTAATTATTTATATGATAGCAGCAGAACGATTCTTGGGTGATATTGGGAAATATCCTATTCATCAACAAAATATTAAAAACCAAGTAGAAAATAAGCCCTTAACCAAACAAGAAAAAGACAGAATAATGGTAATTATGATATTATTGTTTTTTGTTACTTTCTTTTGGGCCGGATTTGAACAAGCAGGGACTACGCTAAACTTATATACCGATAACTTTGTTGATAAGACTATTTTCGGATGGACGATGCCAACATCGTGGTTTCAGGCTATTAACCCTGTATTTATAATTATATTAGGCTCTTCGTTTGCAGCACTTTGGGTTTGGCTTGCCAAAAAAGGGAAAAACCCTTCTACTCCCGTTAAAATGGGACTAGGCATGATTGCCTTAGGAATAGGATTTTTATTTATGGTAGGAGCAGTTATGGAACGTGGTGGCAACAATCCGGATACAGCCATAAAAGCTAGTTTAACATGGATTATTGTTACTTATTTATTTCACACCATAGGAGAACTTTGCCTCTCACCTATTGGTTTATCTATGGTTTCAAAATTGGCTCCGGTTAAATATTCTTCTCTGTTTATGGGGCTTTGGTTTACCAGTAGTGCCATAGCTAATTTTATTAGTGGAGCAATAGTAAGCGTTGTAGCGGAACTAGGAGCGCTATCTATTTTTGCAGGAATTGCCATATTTATAGGGTTATTAGGAATTATTGTGATTCTAATATCTAAATGGTTAGTTAAGAAAATGCATGGCGTTGATTAACAAAAAAGGTATAATTTTTGATATTTATTTTTAAAAGAACCTCATGAAAAAGACTTCTCTATTTTTCTTTCTATTATTTTTTATTTCCGAACAATTCATTTTTGCGCAATCAGAAAAAATTAAATGGTACGCATTTGAAGATGTTGCTACGCAAATAAACGAAACACCTAAAAGTGTATTTATTGATGTTTACACCGATTGGTGCGGATGGTGTAAAACATTAGACAAAACAACCTTTGCCAATCCGATTATTATACAATTAATGAATGAATATTTTTATGCCGTTAAACTCGATGCTGAAAGAAAAGATACTGTCGTTTTTAATGGTTATTCTTTTGTAAACCCTAATCCTAAAGGGTTTCGTTCTGCTCATCAACTGGCAAGTAGTCTATTGCAGGGTAAAATGGGCTACCCCTCTATGGTATTTTTAAACGATTCTATGCAATTAATTACAACGGTACAAAGCTATTTAAGTGCACCCGATTTAGAACCGGTATTAGTATATATAGGACAAAAAAAGTATCTTACCATGCCTTATGATACTTTTAAATTAACATATACTATTCTTTCTTCAAATAATACCGTTGAATCAAAACCAAAACCCTTTATTTTAAATAAAGTAGAATTCGATGCAGGCAAAACGAACATAAAAGAAAACGGGTATAATCAACTCGACAGTCTTTTAAAAATTTTAATTAATAATGAATCTTTAAAAATTGAGATTGCAGGGTATACCGACAATACAGGCGATGAAAAAAAGAATAAACTATTATCGGAAGAAAGAGCGAAAGCTGTTTTTGATTACTTTACAGAAAAAGGCGTCAATTCCGATAGGATGAGTTATATTGGATATGGCTCTTTAAAACCAATAGCTGATAATAAAACCAAAGCAGGTCAAATAGCAAACAGACGAATTGAAATACGATATATAAAAAACTAATTTTCTTTTTAAAGAAATGTAATTAAAAAATAAAATTGCATTTATATTAATGCATTCTACTTACTATTAATTATCTTCAATATAATTTTATAAAACAACTGTCAAAAACACTATTGTTAAACATGATGCCCATTAAAATTTTTATATTAATAATAACAATTCTGTTATTACAGAAACCCATTATATTAGCTCAAACCGATTCTTTAATTGTATATGAAATTATTGAAGGTGATAGTGTCTTAACCCCCTATAAGTTAGACATATTTTT
>DAOLWT010000144.1:0-6061 GCA_035421345.1 Bacteroidales bacterium | reverse complement strand
TGTAAATTTAAAATAGTCCAACGGATATTTTAAATTTTACAATGGTAATGCCGATGACATATATGTTATAGTACAATTTATTGGACTATTACATATATGCAATCGGTATTAAACGTTAAAGCGAATATTTAAAATATCCCCGTCCTGTACAATATAATTCTTTCCTTCTACATAGAGTTTCCCTTTTTCCTTGCAAGCCTGTTCCGAACCCAAGGCAACAAATTCATCATATTTCATGACTTCAGCTCTAATAAAACCACGTTCTAAATCGCTATGAATTACTCCAGATGCTTGAGGAGCACTCATACCGCTATGAATGGTCCAAGCTCTAGCTTCTTTGGGACCTGCGGTAAAAAAAGTCTGTAGTTTTAAAGAACGAAAAGCAGCCTGTATCAGCTTATTCACGCCGGGTTCAGTTAAACCGAGCTCCTGAAGAAAAGCTTTCCTATCGTCGATATTTTCAAGCTCGGATATTTCAGCTTCAATTTTCCCGGCAATAACTAGCACTTCAACATTTTCATTTTTTACTGACTCCATAAATGCAGCAGAATATTTATTTCCTTTAACTGCGGAATCATCATCCACATTACAAACAAACATCATGGGTTTTTCAGTAAGCAGGCAAAGATCTTTAACTACTTTTTTATCTTCTTCCGAAACATCAAGGCTTCTGGCAGATTGAAAAGATTCGAGATGATTTTTATATTTCATTAAAACTTCTAAATGCTTTTTCGCATCTTTTTCTCCAATCCTCACAGCTTTCTCTACTCGCTGTATTTTTTTCTCTATCTGTTCTAAATCTTTTATTTGCAGTTCTAAATCAATAATTTCTTTGTCTCTTACCGGATTTACAGAACCTTCAATATGAGGTAAGGCAGGATTATCGAAACAACGCAAGACATGAATTAATGCATCGGTTTGGCGAATATCGGCCAAAAAGCTATTTCCTACGCCCTCTCCTTTACTTGATCCTTTGGTAAGTCCCGGGATATCAACAATTTCTACTGTAGCATGGACCACCTTTATCGCTTTTACCATTTTCTCTAAAACATATAAACGATCATCCGGTACATTAATAATCCCCACATTCGACTTGCTTGAACCAAAAGCAAAATCGGTAACCTGTGCTTTGGTATGCGACATACAATTAAACAATGTAGTCTTTCCAGAGTTAGACAATCCTATAATTCCACAATTTAAAGCCATTTTACTATTTTTAGGTTGCAAAGATATTGAATTTAACAATATAGAATTACGATAAACGGAGCCTTTGTATTTTTTTACCCTTAAAAAATCAAATTTTCCAATTTTATTAACAAGGCTATTTCTGTACAAATAATTACTGTACTTTTGAAATTTAAATACAATAGAAATGCAATCTGTAGAAGAATTAAAATCATTGGCTACGCAAGTCAGACGCGATGTTTTACGCATGGTTCATGCTGTTAACTCGGGACATCCCGGAGGTTCTCTTGGCTGTACCGATTTTTTTGTAGCCTTATATAACAAGATTCTGGATCATGACCCCAAAAACTTTACCATGGATGGTATCGGACAAGACCTTTTCTTCTTGTCGAATGGACATATTGCCCCTGTTTGGTATAGTGTTTTAGCTAGAAGTGGCTATTTTAAAGTTAGCGAACTTGCTACATTAAGGAAGTTAAATACCCGCTTACAAGGACACCCTACTACCGCCGAAAAGCTACCCGGTATTCGCATTGCTTCCGGCTCCTTGGGACAAGGTTTATCATCGGCTATTGGTGCTGCTTTAGCAAAGAAATTAAACAACGATCCGAAACTAGTATTTTGTTTGCATGGCGATGGGGAATTGCAAGAAGGTCAAATATGGGAATCGCTTATGTTTGCTTCGGCAAAAAAAGTAGACAATTTAATTGCCGTTATTGATTACAACGGTAAACAAATTGATGGTCCTACGGAAAAAGTACTTTCTTTAGGTAATTTAAAAGCGAAACTACTCTCTTTCGACTGGGATGTGCTTGAAATGGATGGAAATAAGATAGAAGAAGTCATTGAAACATTAAAAATTGCTATATCACATACCGGAAAACAAAAACCAGTCGTTATTATTATGAAAACAGAAATGGGTTTTGGTGTTGATTTTATGATGGGGACACATAAATGGCATGGGGCTGCCCCTAATGACGAACAGCTGGCAAAAGCACTGGCTCAACTACCCGAAACATTGGGTGATTATTAGAAATATACAAAAATAGATTGAATTTATAATTAAATTCATTTTGAGAAAAAAAATATTCCATATTGCCTTTTACCTGCTAATCTTCCTTATTCCGGTATTTTCGTTTTCTCAATCCACCGAAAAGGAATTGCCTAAACCAACTACGCGTATTCTTTTTGTTTTTGATGCATCGCAAAGTATGTTTGGTCGTTGGCAAAGCGATATGAAAATAAATATTGCTCAAAAACTTTTATCGAATTTACTCGACAGCCTGAAAAATATTCCCAACTTAGAACTAGCGTTACGTGTTTATGGTCATCAGAAACAATACCCACCGCAAGATTGCGATGATACCGAGTTGATAATTCCATTCGATAAAGATAATGCAACTAAAATAAAAAATAAATTAAAAGCAATAGTTCCCAAAGGAACCACCCCTATTGCCAACTCCCTCGAATTTGCAGCTACCGATTTTACCCCCTGCGAGAACTGTCGGAATATTATTATTTTAATTACCGACGGACTAGAAGAATGCGGTGGTGACCCCTGTGCGGTTTCTAAAAGTCTGCAAAAAAAAGGTATTTTTCTAAAACCATTTATTATTGGGATAGGAAAAGATTTCTCGTCGGCATTTAGCTGTGTAGGAACTTATTTTGATGCTGCAAGCGAACAACAGTTTCATAAAGCACTTAATATTGTTATATCACAAGCACTAAACTCAACAACTGCACAAGTTAATTTGCTCGACACCTATGGAAATCCTACCGAAAGCAATGTTAACATGACCTTTTACGATAATTTTTCAGGACTTGTAAAATATAATTTCATTCATACGCTTAATAATAAAGGATTACCCGATACGCTGGTATTAGACCCGCTCACCACTTATGATGTGGTGGTTCATACCATCCCTCCTGTTTCTACCGACAGCATTCCGCTTACACCGGGGAAACATACCACCATTGCGGTAGATGCACCACAAGGATACCTTACATTGAAAATGGTAGGCAATAACACCAATGCGGCTAAAGATATAAAAGCTATTGTAAGAAAAGAAGGAAAAACGGAAACACTCCATTTACAAACATTTGGAGAAACACAAAAATACCTAATCGGAAAATACGATTTAGAAATATTATGTTTACCCCGACTTTATATTAAAGATGTTGACATAGCCCAAAGCACGACTACAACAGTTGAAATTCCACAACCCGGCATAGCTGTAATTCAAATGTCGGCGAATGGATATGGAAGCATATACCAAGAAGAATCGAATGAATTAAAATGGATTCATAACTTAGCCGAAAATACAACCCAAGAAACACTTATCCTGCAACCCGGAAAATATAAAGTAGTATTTAGAGCCAAATTTGTAAACAAATCTATTTATACCGTTGAAAAAACATTTAAAGTAACATCTGGATCATCTGTATCCGTTAAATTATATAACTAAAACAATGAAAGAATTCACATTTACCGAACAAAAAGATACCCGTAGTGGTTTTGGAGAAGGCTTATTAGAAATAGGAAGAAAAAACAAGCAAGTAGTTGCATTATGTGCCGATTTAATAGGCTCATTAAAAATGGATGCCTTTGTTGCTGAATTCCCAGAACGTTTTATTCAGGTAGGTATTGCAGAAGCCAATATGATTGGTATTGCAGCAGGATTAACTATAGGAGGCAAAATTCCTTTTACAGGAACATTTGCGAATTTTTCTACAGGACGAGTTTATGATCAAATCCGCCAAGCGGTAGCTTATTCAAATAAAAATGTTAAAATATGTGCTTCTCATGCAGGACTAACTTTAGGCGAAGACGGGGCTACCCATCAAATACTGGAAGATATTGGTCTTATGAAAATGTTACCTAATATGACGGTGATTAATACCTGTGATTTTAATCAGACAAAAGCAGCTACCATTGCTATTGCCGAATATAATGGCCCTGTTTATTTACGTTTCGGAAGGCCTAAAGTACCTAATTTTACCTCTCCTACTCAAAAATTTGAAATCGGGAAAGCATTGTTATTAAATGAAGGTGCAGATGTAAGCATTTTTGCAACAGGTCATTTAGTTTGGAAAGCCATTGAAGCCGGCCACATCCTTTCACAGAAAGGCATAGATGCAGAAATTATTAATATTCACACGATAAAACCCCTTGATAGAGAAGCTATATTAAAATCGGTTAAAAAAACCAGATGTGTTGTAACGGCTGAAGAACACCAAATGAATGGTGGTTTAGGCGATAGTATTGCACAATTACTTTGCCGAGAATTCCCTTGTGCTATGGAAATGGTTGCTGTTAACGACCAATTTGGGGAAAGCGGAACACCCGAAGAACTTATGGAGAAATATGGCTTAAACGAAAAAGCCATTGTAGAAGCTGCTATTAAAGTTATTAAACGAAAATAACAGGATACTGATTTTTTTCATTTTATAGGGTAATTATTTAACTTCGTGTATTATATATAAAATATATTTATGAAAAAAATCGGCACCCTTATTTTTATTTTTTCTTTCTTTCAAATAGGTTCTTTCGGACAAATACCGTTTATTAATCAACTTGACATGCCTAATATTGGCGATACTATCCGCCTAAACGAACTTAGTTATACCACCCAATTTGACTGTCATCAGGCAGGAGAAAACCAATTTTGGAATTATGTTACGTTTACTCCTACCTCTCAAAAAGTAGATACCTTTAAGCGTATTTCCGCTACGTCTATGATTTATTCTTTTTATTTTAACGATGCCACCATTGCCGCTACACAAGGCGACCTTATTCCTTTAGATAACGGTATTATTGATATTTCCGTAACCAATGGGTATGGATTTTATAAAGAAACAGCGACCACCTTTTCTCAGCTGGGATTTGGTGCTTTATTCAATGGGTTTCCTTTGCCTGTTAGATATAACAAACCCGATGTAATGCTTCGGTTTCCTTTAACAATGGGAGCTAAAGACTCTTGTGATTTTTCATACAATGTTTCTATTCCTAATCTTGGTTATTACGGACAAACAAAACATCGCGTAAACCATGTAGATGCTTGGGGTACTATTATTACTCCGGTAGATACGTTTAAAGCTATTCGGGTAGTTTCACATATTACCTCGCACGATTCAATTTATTTAGATACCCTTGGTATAGGTGGTTTTTCATTTAATCAGTCGCAGACAGAATATAAATGGTATGCCGATTATTCGGGCTTACCGGTTATGAAAATGACCATTACCCCTGGAATTACAGGAGGAACACAAATTGAATATTCCAATTTACGAAGAAAAACCTTGGATATTGACGAAACAAACCCGACTATGATATTTGCAGGTCTCTATCCTAACCCTGCATCAGAAATTACAAATATTTATTTTTCTTTAGATAAAGCAACGGAAGTTGAAATAAAAATTATAGATATGCTAGGAAGAGAAATTAAAACAGCGGGAAAAAAGAAATACGCTTGCGGTTACAACACGATAACTTTAAATTTGCAAGAACTTAATATAACAAAAGGGCTTTATTTTGTAAAAGTTTCGAGTGTAAATAACTCCAAAACATTTAAACTTCAGGTGCTGTAAAAAATTTTACAATGGTTATACCGATGACATATATGTTATGGCTCATTTTGGGGACCAATATATATACGCTTTCGGTATAAATATCTAACTTAATAGAGCAGTAAAGCCGAAAAATCAAATTTCTAAAAAAAGACATGCAAAAGCATATCATTCTAATAAATTAATTATCTGTGAGTTAGAAATGATTTAGATAGATTTATTTTTCTTTTCTCCATGATGAGAAAAGAAACAAAATCCCGAATTCTAAGATATAAACAAACATTTCGGAATATTTTTTTTACACATAAAA
>DAOLWT010000143.1:0-6086 GCA_035421345.1 Bacteroidales bacterium | reverse complement strand
TTCTGTTAAGTTAGATATTTATTTCTAATTAATGAACTACTGGCAATTGGTATAACTTAAGTTTTGTATAATTTTTATTTCCTGAATGCCATTCCTAAGTCTTTCACTTCGATTAAAAAAACATTTTTTATACATACCCTTTGATTTGCTTCAAATGTAGTAATATTAGGCTTTACACAAGTTTTTACCATTATTTTTGTCCATTAAGCCTAAATTTACAATTGGTATAATTTTTATCTTTACATAAAAAGGATAAATTATGATGGCTAAAAAATCGAAAATTAGAAAAATGACCGAAGCCGAAGAACGTGAGAAAAGAAAGGAAGATGGTTATTACGACGGACGATTTCGCACTAAAGTGGTTCCTGATAAAAAGAAAAAAAAGGTTAAAAAGAAAAAAATTAAGCCTGAATTAGAAGATGAATAAATCTTTATGAAGCGAAAATGAAAGCGTCATTCCATAAAAAGAATGGTTCCCCCATCGAATAACGGACCATCATATAATTCAATAATAGTATATCCCAACAATGCGGTGAACTTCTTTAATTTCGATGCGTCTTTATAATTATGCAGACTTCCAAGAATAAATAAATTATCTCCCCAAATACCACAACAACCTCCTAAAAAGCCATATTCATGACCCTGCAAGAGAATTTCTTTTGATGAGAGCAACAGTAAATTTATATTATTTTTAATAAGCGTTTTATAAATGCCTTCATCGCACGTAATAAAATTATTGTTTTTCAATGCCAATAAACTGCACTTGGTGAACCCCTGATTAACATTAATTTTATTAAGGGTTTGGCAATTATTTAATATTTCCGACTCGGTAATATCGATTCTATGTATTAGATAATCGTTTGTAACTACAGCGTTATATGATGCAGCCTCGGGATATTTTTCACCCACATTTGTTTTGCCTTCTTTGTAAGGGATTAGATTAAGACTTAATAATTCTTTGTATTTTTCCGGAAGATTAGGCGCAATAATCCATTGGTTGGGAGTTTTACAAAAAAAAATATCGGGATGCCCGGAAATACTATCTGCTGTTATCCCTTTTGTTTCCAATAAAATCAGTTCTCCATATTTTTGAAGATTCATTTTTGCTTGTTCCGGAATTTTTTTATCAGCAATAATCAACATAAAAATCCCTTCTTGATAACGATAAATCGGTTTTAAATTTTACAATCTTAAAATTGTTTTGTAGCATTTTTTTATTGGATGCATTATACCCAATCGCACTATTCAGTTCGCCGGGAGGAACCGAAATAATAATGGTATTTTTCCCATTACCGGAAATAGGAATCAATTTTTCTTTCCAAATAGCTGTCATAACCAATTCGCCGAAAGAAACATGAAAAGGACCGGCAATCAGTGTTTCTCCTGTAATTAGCCCTTTCGATGGATGAAGCCCCATTCGTAATACCGTAATATTTGCATTCTCCATAATAGTGTAAACTTCTTTTGTCCAATCTACGGCTTTCTCCATAGTTAGAGGAGTATATTTTTTTTGGTGATAAAATTTTTCAAGTTCAGTATCTTTTATTACCAAAGTAGGATAAATTCGGGTATTATTTGCACCAAGGTCAACAATCTTTTTGGCAGTAGCAATCGCTTTTTCAAGTGTATCTCCGGGGAGGCCTATCATCATTTGTAAACCTAGCGAAATTCCTTTTTGTGTAATTAAAGAACTTGCTTCTTCAATATTATGTACGGTATGTCCTCTTCCCGAAAGCTGAAGTACTTCTTCATCCATCGACTGTGCACCTAGTTCAATAGTGGTTACATGATATGATTTTAATAACTCCAGAATATCTTTATTTATATAGTCAGGACGAGTTGATAACCGGACACCTTGTATTATTTTTTTCTGAATATATGGATAAATTAGTTTCAGATATTTTTCTTGTTTATCCATTTCTATTCCTGTAAAATTCCCGCCAAAAAAACCGAATTCAATATAACTGCTTTCTTTAGGAATGGTAATCAGATGTTGTTCTATGGTTTCAATAATTTCTTCTTCTGTTGGTTCTCTTAATCTGTCGGAAATATTTCGTTGGTTACAATAAATACATTGATAAGGACAGGCAACTTCAGGAATAAATACAGGGATGGTATAGTGTTTTAATTTCATGAATTTTGTTATCCTTTTATAAATTTTTTTACGATAGAATTTTGCCGACTGTCGGTAATCTTAATAAGATATATCCCTTTCTTTAATAAACCGGTTGAAAGCTCTATTTTTACAGTACCTTTCGGGACTTCCATTTCTTTTATTATATGTTGTTGTCCAATAATATTAAATATTTCAATTGTTAAAATATCTTGCGAAGGACTACAAATAGTCAAATTTATAAAATCTTTTACAGGATTTGAAAAATACATATTTATTTTTTGTGTTATCGGAGGACTGATTTGATGATTTTTATTAAATGCTATTTTTAAAGAAACCGGTAAATGGTCAGACATCCCATATAATGCATCAATCACATTTTCGGGGGCAGAAGCATTAATGTCGAAATTTACAGGCATATCAAAATGAAGACCATCTTGTCCAATTGTATTATATGATTCCGGGATATATGAATAATTTTCAATACCATTTAAAATATAGTCTGAAAGTAATACCTGATCAAAACGATCGTCTAAGCCACCCGATGAAAAGCAGCTAGATTGAGCATTATGAGTAGATTGTGTGTGATACAAAGAGAAGTCGCTATTATTATTCCACTCGCCCTGTTTTTGTATAGGATCATTAAAAATTAACTTTCCCGGAGAATAATTTATGAGTTGTTGATAACAAGGCTCATTGCTGGAATATACATTTAAATCGCCCATTAAAACATAATTTCCTTTTGCTTTTACAGAATCTAAATAATTCATGAGTATCCCTGTTTGTTCGGCTCTTAGTGTTATATCACTATTGCTGTTACCCGCTTTTAAATGAATTACGATAAAAGAAATAAATGAAGTGTCGAATGTGACTAATTTTTGAGGTAATATTTTGTAAAATGTATATATGTTTATGTCTCTAACATTGGTAGGAATGTTGGTTTGTGAAAAAAATGTTAGTTTGGAAGTATTATAATAAAGTTCATTCGTAAGGTCTGAATTCGATAGATTTGAAAAATAACATCTTTTATATTTGGCATTATTCGAATAATTCATACAACTATCTAAAATTTGTTGATGTGATAATGAGTCGGCTGAAACTTCGTTAACACTTAATACATCGGGTTTAACATGGTTTATAATGGTACGCAGAAATGCATTTTTATTCTTAGTCTGATTGCTAACGCTTGGGCAGAATGTAGTAGCTTGATCGTAATACATCAAGTTGTAATGCATTATACAAAGGGTATCTTGCGATTTTAAAATAATGGTTTGAATAAAAAATAAAAATAAAAGAACCTGTTTTAATTTGGCATAAAATAAAGTTTCTATTAAAAATTGTTTATACATATTGCTAAAAAGATAATAAATCGGATTTAAATTTAATGAATGGAAATGTACAAGGAATTAAAAAGAGGCTGTTTCAAAAATTATTTGATACAGCCTCTTTCCCCTTTGAAATTAAGAACCTAAGCAGTTACATCTTGTTTAAAGGTGTTGGCTAAAATTTCGCTCATGGTTCTTTTGTTGCCGTCTTTATCGGTATATTGTTTGTTAACAATCCGACCGGTTAAAGAAATACGCATTCCTTTTTTTAAAATTTCTGCTGCTTGTTTAGCTACATCATTCCATAAAGAAATACGATGCCATGTTGTGTTTTTTACCCATTCCCCTTCTTTGTTTTTGTAATTTTCTTCAGTAGCAAGGGTAAAATTAGCTACTGTGTTTCCGTTTTTCAAGGTTTTTACTTCCGGATTTACTCCGATAAAGCCGTCAAGCTCTACTTTGTTTGTTGTTTTCATAATTTGATTTTTTAAAATTTAAATAATTAATTAATTTATTTTGTTTTGTTTTCTGAAGCAAAAATATATAGTAGTTTCCAAAAGACATCTGCGGAAATCAATAAAAATTTTAAAAGTTTTTGCAAAAAATACTAAAATGGAGGGGGCTATTTGCATTTTTTGCAAAAACGTATAAATCGGATAGTATTTTTTAATTTTTAATAATAACTTTACCGTAAAATATAAAATTTAAGAATTATGACAAAAGTCGGTATTATTATATGTGGTCGTTATCAAGCCTGCGGAGGCGGTAAATGTTTCAGATCCGTAAAAGAGCGAAAAGGGGGTTTTGCCAGATACCCCAAAGAAGAAGAATTAGAATTAGTTGGGTTTTCCTATTGCGGAGGTTGCCCTGGAGGAAATATTGAATATGTTCCCGAAGAAATGATAAAAAATGGTGCCAACGTAATTCATTTAGCAACAGGCATGGTTGTAGGTTACCCTCCATGTCCTCGAATAAATCAGTTCAAAGAATTTATAGAGAAACGTTATCATATTCCGGTAGTAATAGGAACACATCCCATACCCAAAAAATATGAAGATACACATAAAGAGCTAAGCTTTTGGAAATCGGCGAACATGCAAAATATAGCAAAACACCTATTCGATGAAGATCAAGCTACCAAAGAATCATATAATTAGCAACTTAAATTAAAAACAATTTAGGAATAAATATATATACCTAAAAAAACATATTTTTTAATTGAAGAGGAGAATGGCCTTCAGGAAATTTTGATATTCAGATAGCGCCTGTTCTGCCCTACCTGCAAGCAGGCACATTGAATTTATTAAAATTTAGGCTGAAACGTGCGTGAACGGAGGAAGTTGAAATTAAGGTATCGCATTTTGCGATACCTTAAAAACAGTACTTGGGCTGTACTTTGCCGTATGTACATGGAAATGTAAATTCGCTGCTGCAAGACAATCCGGAACTTGTTAACTATAAAGATGCCGACGGGAACACACAACGTTACAAACGTATCGATTACGAATACGACCTTGTATCGGGCAATGTTAACAAAGTTATTTACCAAGCCGAAAAAGCCGATATGCTTATTCATAAATACGAATACGACGCCGATAATAAAATTACCAACGTATATACTAGCAAAGACGATGTTATTTACGATGAAGACGTTACCTATTTTTATTACCAGCATGGTCCGCTGGCCCGAGTAGAGCTGGGCGAAAACAACGTACAAGGCATTGATTATGCCTACACCTTGCAGGGCTGGATTAAAGGTGTTAACTCCGACGCATTAGAAGCAAATTACGATATTGGAAAAGATGGAGCGTTGAATATAGCCAATACCGCACGTAGTTTTTCACGCGATGCATATAGCTACAGTCTTGGCTATTACCAAGGCGACTATACCGGCATTGGCGGAAGCAGTGTAAATTTCCTGGCCAATAAAAACGCAGCCACTTACCTTGCTACCGATGCACCCAATTTATATAACGGGAATATTTCGAGTATGGCAACTTCCATTTATAACATAGACCCATACTCACCAAAATTTGGTGATGTATTGCCACAGCTTACAGCATACCGTTACGACCAGCTAAACCGCATTACACAAATGAAAGCCTACCAAAACCTGGTAAATAACGCTTGGGGTAGCGGAAGTACATACAATAGCGATTACGAAATGAGCTTAAGCTACGATGCCAACGGAAATATTAAAACCCTTAACCGCAATGGGTATACCGATAATACACAAGGTATTGTTAACTCCATGGATAACCTAAGCTATACTTATTACAAGAAGGATGGAAGTACGTATATACCTTCAGGTACACCTGTTGCAGGGGCAACCAATAAACTTGCATATATAGATGATGCAGCCACTTCTGCCTATACGGTAGATATAGATGACCAGGCAGCAGGAAACTACGATTACGATAAAATAGGAAACCTTAAAAAAGATGCAAGCGAAGGGATAGAGAATATAGAATGGACAATATATGGAAAAGTAAAAAGCATCACAAAATCCGATGGAACGAGTATAAGCTATAAATACGATGCCACCGGCAACCGTATAAGTAAAACCTTAGGAGGAATAATGGGAGGGGGATATACCATCTATTATGTACGCGATGCACAAGGCAATATAATGGCAACCTATAGAAAAG
>DAOLWT010000142.1:0-6116 GCA_035421345.1 Bacteroidales bacterium | reverse complement strand
TGTTTTAAATAAAGCCATGAATTTGGCATTTGCTGAATTAACCGGAGATGCTTCTCAAATAAATGAAGAAAATAAAAATTATCAAAAGGTTACATCCACCATGATCCGGAATCAGGCGAAGCAAATTTTTAAAAACACCAACTGTTCTACGTTATACTATCACGCTATCAAATAGCATGTACCATACAAAACTTATGAAAACTATCGACAGAAAAAAACAACCCGATATTAAATCCATCGAAGAATTTTCATTAAAAAGCCCACAGGAACAAAAGCTCGATAATGGAATTCCCACTTATTGTTTTGATGCAGGGACACAAGATGTTATTCGAATTGATTGTATTTTTGAGGCCGGCACATGGCACCAAGACACTAAATTAACAGCCTTTTCGACTATTAAAATGCTTACAGAAGGGAGTAAAAACTATACCGCGGCTCAAATAGCGGAAGTGTTTGATGCGCATGGTGCTTTTCTAGAAACAGAATCAGAACGAGACAATGCATGTATTTCGTTGTATACCCTCAACAAACATTTAAAAACATTACTTCCTTACTTTACCGAACTAATTAGAGAACCAAAATTTCCCGAACATGAACTTGATGTATTTTTGTCGAACAAAAAACAAGAACATCTGGTAGCTATGCAGCGCGTAAATTTTTTAGCTAAAATAAAATTTATTGAACAACTATTCGGAAAAGATCATCCTTACGGGAAAATGGCTCAAATAGAAGATTATGACCAGGTTGACCGCTCAGATCTTATTAATTTTCATAAAAAATATTATCATTCCGGAAATCTTAAAATCATTTTATCCGGAAAAATAAAAACGGATTCATTTCATTTAATCAACACCTATTTAGGAAATAAAGATTGGAGAAAAAATAAAGCAATAGAAGAAAAAACGTATCCAATTCAACCTCTTGTGGATAAGAAAATTTTTGTTCCAAAACAAAATGCATTACAATCAGGAATTCGTATCGGAAAAATCCTTTTTACTAAACACCATCCAGACTTTTTTGGGATGTATATATTAAATACCATACTGGGCGGATATTTTGGATCGCGATTAATGTCTAATATACGAGAAGACAAAGGATATACATACGGTATAGGCTCAGGAATGGTATCTATGAAACATAACGGATATCTTTATATCTCTTCCGAAGTAGGTGCTGATGTAAGAAAAGAGGCAGTAAAAGAAATATATAAAGAACTCGATTTACTAAAAAAGAAACCGATATCGAATGAAGAGCTTAATCTTGTAAAGAATTATTTATACGGTTCGTTTATACGCAGTATTGATGGTCCTTTTGCTTTAGCAGACCGATTTATCAGTATGTTTCATTACGGATATGACTTTAAAGAATACTATCAACGCTATTTTGATACGATAAAAAAAATAACACCCCAGGATTTACTTCATTTAGCCAATACTTATTTTGATATAGATACATTTTCAGAAACAGTTATTGGTCAATAATTTTATATTTCGCACACTTTTTAATTATTATTATTATAATTTTGCTTTTTTATAATCTATGAAAGATTTAACAGTAGGGAAAGAAGGGCGACTTATTTTTAATTTTGCATTACCCATATTGCTAGGTAATGTGTTTCAGATATTAAATACAATTATTGATAGTATAATTGTTGGTAATTTCTTAGGCAAAACATCGGTAGCAGCAGTTGGCGTTTCGTTTCCTGTTCTTTTTGCACTCATTTCTCTTATTATAGGGATTACCGGAGGAATTACGATTATTATTTCGCAATATTTTGGCGCCAAAAATTTCGATGCTGTTAAAAGAGCAACTGATACGGCTTTTATTTTCCTGTTTTTTTCTTCATTAATTATCAGTATAATCGGGCTCATTTTTTGCAGACAAATATTCGTTTTTCTCGATTTACCTGCAGAAGTAATGCCTGAAGCATTAACTTATTTACGCATCTATTTAAGTGGGACTATTTTAATGGCCGGATTTCAGGGCGTAAATGCCGTTCTTAGGGGAATGGGCGATTCAAAGACACCCTTATATTTTATGATTATAGCTACGCTTTTAAATATTGTATTGGAACTTATATTTATTCCCATATTTAAAATGGGTATTGAAGGAGCGGCAATAGCTGCCGTAACATCGCAAGCTATCGCATTTTTTATAGCCACCCTTTATTTAAACAAAAAACATAAATATATCCGTATTTCATTTTTGCGTATTTATTTCGACAAAGAAATATTTTATCAAAGTTTACGAATCGGTTTACCTTCGGGCTTACAGCAAACTTTTGTAGCGCTTGGGATGATGGCTGTTACGAAACTCGTAAATCGTTTTGGCACCGAAACCATTGCCGCCTTTACTATTGCCGGTCGTATTGATTCCTTTGCTACATTACCGGCGATGAACTTTTCAATGGCGTTAATGACTTTTGTTGGACAAAATCTGGGCGCCGGAAAACCGGAAAGAGTAAAAAGAGGATATTTAAAAACCCATTTAATGACCGGACTTATTTCTCTTTTTATGTCGGGTTTAATTTTACTTTTCTCAACCCCTATCATGTCGGCATTTACAAACGATCCCGAAGTAATACAAATAGGGTCTAATTACTTAATTATTGTTTGTTCTTTTTATCTTCTTTTTTCCATGATGTTTGTAAATACCGGTGTTTTTCGAGGTGCAGGAGACACCCTGATCCCTATGTTTTTTACGCTATTTTCATTATGGCTTATTCGAATTCCCTTAGCCTATTTCTTAGCCGAAAGAATTGGAGTAAACGGAATATGGTGGTCTATGCCTATCGCCTGGTTTACAGGGATGATTATTTCTTTTATATATTATTTTAAAGGAAATTGGAAAAAGAAAGTTGTTGTTAAACAAGCATTTATTGAAGAAACCACCCTATAAAAATTAATTATGATTATTGTTGCCGACAGTGGAGCTACTAAAACGCAATGGAGCGTAATATACAGCCGATATGATTTACGGACTTTTCAAACGACAGGAATAAATCCTTTTTTTGTTGATTCTACGCAAATACAAACGATGATAGAAAAAGAATTGGTTCCATACATTGATTGCAAGAATGTAAAAGAAGTCTTTTTTTATGGTGCCGGATGTGGCTCAACAGAGCAATGTATTGTTGTTGAAGAAGGGATAAGTCCTATTTTTATTAATGCCCGTATAAATATTGAAAGCGACCTGCTTGGTGCAGCTAAAGCTATTTGTAGAGACAAGGAAGGAATTGCCTGTATCTTAGGAACCGGGTCCAACTCCTGTTTATACGATGGTACCAAAATAACTGAACACGTTCCATCGCTTGGGTATTTATTAGGGGATGAAGGAAGTGGGTCATATATAGGAAAAATGTTGTTAAAAGAGATACTGCTATTCAATGCTCCAATAGAATTAAGAGAACTTTTTGAAAAAAAATACAATTATACCCATCAGACTATTCTAACTCATATATATAAACAAGGTGCACCCAGTCGATTTTTAGCGAGTTTTATGCCATTTGTAAAAGAAAATATAGCACATCCGTTTATGAAGGAGCTGGTACAAAAAGCGTTTTCCGATTTCTTCGATATTCAAATATTAAAATATAAAAAATGCGGTGCGCTTCCGGTTTGTTTTGTTGGTTCTATTGCTTATCATTTTTCGGAAATATTAATAAAAACAGCAACAGAAAAAAGACTTCATGTTGACAAAATTGAACAATCGCCCATTGACGGGTTAACGCAATACCACTTAGATATTTGGGAAAAACAGAGTAACATTAATTATCCATCTGTTACCAATGAATAAAAAAGGATTCAAATAGCTATTTGACCTATTAAATCTTGGTACATTTGTTGCTAGTTCTTATTTAAATTACCAATCATAAACTATTATTAAATATTAAATCATATGAAAAAATCAATTGTAATTTCTTTATTTTCCATGGTTATTTTTTTTACTTCCTGTAGCTTAGTATCAAACACATCGATTAATACAACGGCCACCAGCGCAGGAGCTTCCTGCGGAAAAATTTTAGCCAAGCTATATACCCAATATAAAGCATCGGGTAATATAGATATAACAAATACCACTACATTAACAAATGTTATTGAATTATCTAAATATTATAAAGCGTTAAAATCACATCAAAATGATGCGACTTATAAAGCAGCTTTTGCAGCCGGTTTAGTAACTGGTTCAAATGGGACTATTTCTCCAGCAAACTCATTAATTGTAGTAAATAAAATTCTTTCTATGAGCGGGCTCGACACTATTTCTTCATCAACAGCATCCAATACAATAGAAAAGATAGGTCTCGTTAAAGAATTGATTAATTTATTTAATATCTTTTAGTATTTATATTCTTTTCCAAAAGTTTTTATAAATATGCGTGTCTAAATGAAGCATGTTTTATAATTATGCTAATTTTACATTCATAAAACGACCCAATGCACGACGAAGCCATTATAAAAAGGCTTGCAACAAAAGACGAAAAAACATTTCAGGAATTGGTTCAATCCTTCCGGAAACATGTATATCATACTTGTTTGGGCTTTGTTCAAGACGAAGATGATGCAGAAGATGTTACGCAAGAGGTATTTATAGAAGTTTTTCGTTCGGTAGAAAAATTCAGAGGTGATTCTAAATTATCAACCTGGATTTATCGAATTGCTGTAAACAAGTCGTTAAATTATCTTCGTAAACATAAAAAAACACGTTCGTTTTTATCTCTCGATCAATTATTTCATCTTCCTCATTCTAATCATGAAACAAGTAAATCGTACGAACCTTCAATAGAAGATAAAGGAATTGAAAAGAAAGAATTATCGCACGTTTTAGAAAAAGCCATTCATTCGTTACCTTCCAATCAACAAATTGCTTTTACACTTTCGAAATATGATGAATTACCTTATCAAGAAATTGCCGATGTAATGAAAATTTCTTTATCGGCCGTTGAATCACTAATTCACCGAGCAAAATTGAATTTACAAAAGAAATTAATTAATTACCGAAAAGATAAATATTAAATTAATTTGAAAATGAGCAAGTTTTTATATAATTATATGTCTAATTAATAAAGTTTCTAAGCATGAAATGTAAAAGCATATCGAAAAAACTAATTTTTCTAGCTGAAAAATCTCTTCCTGTAGCGGAAGAAATAATTATTTTTCAGCATCTGAAAGATTGTGTAACGTGCAAAGAACAATATGATAAATTAATTGCTGTAGAACAACTCATTCAAGAGAAAAAATTATTGGATGTAAGTCCCTATTTTTATTCTAAATTAAAAACACAGCTTGAATCGGCGGAAACAACAGAAATATCGGTATTACAACCAGCTTTAGTTCGTTTTGCGCATGGTAGTTTTATGGTTATTGTTGTTGCTATTGCTATTTTAATGGGAATATTTTTAGGTCAAAATGATTACCGTTATCTTAACAATAACAAACAAGTTTTAAAGCAAACCGATAAAATGATACAAAACGATTATTCTATTGCTGACGAACAATTTGCAACCAATTATTTTAATTTTTAACTATTCATATTATGCCATATTTTACTAAAAACCGTATAAAAAGTTTTTTAATCCTATTCTTACTTATTACTAATATTGCTACTATTTCATCAATATTATTTCACAGAAGTAAGTTCAAAGAACAAATTTCTAAGGATACGCATTATCGAATAAAGAAGTTTATAGAAAATGATTTAAAATTTACTCCTGAGCAAAATGAACGCTATTTAGTAGCCAAAAAGGAGTTAGATGCTCAACGGCCACAAATATATACCTGTTTTGACCAACAACGCATCGCTATCTATAAAGAGTTAGCTCAACCGCAGATAGATTCATTAAAAATAGATTCCCTAACATTACTTATGGGGCCACATTTTGCGCAGATGAATAAATTAAGTATAAAAAAATATTACACTCTTTTTCAGATTTGTGATTCTACTCAAAAAGCGAAACTACATACTTTTTTCAGTAAGTTAGCTGATGATATTTCGAAAGAAATGGAAGAAAAAAATTGTCAGTTAAAAGAAAAATAAAAATTCAACAATCCATTATTGGATATTATACCAATTGCCAGTATTTCATTAATTAGAAATAAATATCTAACTTAACAGAG
>DAOLWT010000141.1:0-6141 GCA_035421345.1 Bacteroidales bacterium | reverse complement strand
ACGAGAGTTGAACTCGTGACCTCCGGGTTATGAATCCGACGCTCTAACCATCTGAGCTACCTCGCCATTATTTTATTCTAAATTTGGAGTGCAAAAATATTAAAAATTCTGACAATAAAAAAATTGATTTAAAAAATAAAACTGCCGGATACCCGGCAGTTTTTATTTTTTATATTTTTTTCTGCGCAAAAGCTCTGCCTTCGCTAAAGCATTTAAGATTTACATTAACTACATCTTCTCCTTTGCTCTTAAAAATTGTCTTAATTGCATCTTCTAATTTCTCTACGGGCATATTTATAAAAGGAGAAGCAGCTCCAAGTATTACCATATTCGCAGATTTAGGAGAGCCAAAATCTTCTGCTATTTTTTCGGCATCGATAGCAATATTTCTAGGGAATTTATTTATTTCTGTCATTACTTTCTCAATTGCCGGATAATTCGGAATATTGATAAAGGGTTTTGTATTGGTTATTAACCATCCTTTAGGTGACAAGAATGGTAAATATCTTAATGACTCCATCGGTTCAACAGAAATAATCATATCGGCAGTTCCTTTAGGAATTAAATCGGAAAAAATTTCCTGATCGGAAAGTCTTAAATTAGAAGACACATCTCCTCCTCGCTGACTCATTCCATGTACTTCCGATTGTTTTAAAAATAATCCGGATTCTACTGCAGCAAAACCAATGGTTGTAGCAATAGAAACAATTCCTTGTCCGCCTACTCCGGCAATAACTATATCAATTTTCATTCTCTTATTTGTTTTTAAATTTTTCTCTCATTCTTTTATTTAAAGTCTGAACACATTCCCGTTGGGGAATAATAACAGAAACACCGTTATATTCAAGTTCTTCTTTCATCACCGCAACATTTTCTTCATGGTTCTTTTTTAAAGGCTTTAGAATACGGATATGATTTTCTTCTACTCCTAATCCTTTACAAATATTTATAATTCTTCCAAAAGCGGCAGAAGGCTGACCACCTGTCATGGCAGTAGTAGAATTATCTAGAATTAGTATAGTAACAGGTGATTTGGCAATTATACAATCCAACAAACCGGTCATCCCTGAATGTGTAAATGTAGAGTCCCCTATTACAGCTACAGCCGGAACCATACCTGCATCAGCAGCTCCTTTGGCCATGGTAATAGAAGCCCCCATATCTACCGTTGAATTGATAGATTCGTAAGGAGGTAATGCACTTAAGGTATAACAACCAATATCAGAAAATACTCTTCCTTTAGAATAACTAGTTAATGCTTCATTTAAAGCCAAAAACGAATCGTGATGAGAACATCCATTGCATAATGAAGGAGGACGATTTGCAACAACAGAAGGGATCTCTTGTCCTTTCGTATCTTCTTTCCCTAAAGAAACAGCTACAATATTCGGATTTAACTCACCATCTCTTGGCAAAGTACCATCTAAACGACCTTTTACTTTTATCCCTTTTCCTAAGTATCCTTTTATCATCTCTTCTACCATTGGGTAGCCATCTTCCAATACAAGAATTTCTTTACATTCGGTAGTAATTTTTTCAATATCTTTTTTGGGTAAAGGATACTGACTTATTTTAACCACCGGATAAGGGACTTTTCTGTCGGGGAAATTTTCCATTAAATAGTTGAATGTTATTCCACAAGCAATTATCCCTAATTTTTTTTCGGGTCCATCGATATACTTGTTAAATCCGGAATTTTCAGATTCAGCAATAAAAGAGGTTTGTTTTTGTAATAAATCTTTATACTGTTTTCTGGCTATGGCAGGTAAAAGCACAAACTGTCTAAGATTTTTAGGCAATTTTATTTCATTCTGTGCTTTCGGTGCTTTACGAGAAACACCCGCTCTGGAATGAGCCATGCGCGTGGTTATTCTTAATAAAACAGGGATGCCATATTTTTCGGAAATATCGAATCCGTAATGAACCATATCGTACGCTTCTTGCTGGTTAGTAGGTTCAAGTGTTGGGAGTAACGCAAATCTTCCTAATTCTCTAGAATCTTGTTCATTTTGGGAAGAATGCATCGATGGATCATCAGCCGAGACTACAATAAAACCACCATTCGCTCCGGTAATAGCTGAATTTACAAAAGGGTCGGCAGCCACATTCAAACCTACATGTTTCATACAAACCATGGTTCTTTTCCCAGTATAAGACATACCTAAAGCGGCTTCATAGGCTGTTTTTTCATTCGCTCCCCAACTTGCCTTAATCCCTTTTTCTTTTGCTTCTCTTGAAGAATGAATATATTCGGAAATTTCAGTAGATGGCGTTCCTGGATAAGCATAAATTCCAGATAAGCCCGCATCAATAGCCCCTTGTGCTATTGCTTCATCGCCCATTAATAATTGCTTCTGCATAATTAAATATATATTTTATAATAATTTATACTTGTTATTTTTCTAAAGTACAAAGCTAACAAAAAAGAATTTATAATGATAAAATATTTAATACTCCAAAAAAGATTTTTTTAAAAAATAATTTTTAGAACAAAACTTAATAAAATTTAAAAGAAATATTATATTTACATTTATTAACTAAATAATTGATAAAATGAAACCAAACTTTCATCTTTTATTTTCTGTTTTTATCCTTATTTTATTATCATGTAACCAGGGCAGAGAAAAAAAATCTTCACCAACAGATGCTACAATCGATAGCACTATATCGACTTCTACGCCTCAAGGAAAATATCAATTAAAATCGGGTATTATTACCCTAGTTAGCGAAACCATGGGCATGAAACAATATATGACAACCTATTTTGATGATTACGGATTAAAAGAATGCATAGAAACAAAAGGGGTAATGAATATGGGAACTGCCGGTATTATGGAAATCCACAGTTTATCGTTTGTAAAAGATATGTATTATTACACTATTGACCTCATTAGCAAAACCGGAACAAAGACGAAGATTTCTTCTTCAAAAAATCAAAATGACATTAACTTCAATAATCTTAGTGAAGAACAACTGAAAGAGATGAAGCTTACCAGACAAGGAACAGAAACAATATTAAACCGTATTTGTGAAAAATATGGCATGAACGACAGCACCTTGCATTTAAAATCAACGTATTCCGTTTGGAAAGGATTTCCATTAAAATCAGTAATCGACTTAAATGGAATTAAAGCAATCATATCGGCTTCTTCAATTGAAGAAAATTGCAGTATACCTAAAGAAAAATTTGAGATCCCGGCCGATATAAAAATTTCTGAATTATAAGAAACTTTATAAATTTTATTCAATAATAATTGTACAGACACAAGTTAAATCTATACTTTACTTGAGACATTAATGTATTAACGTCTTTAAAAAGTTTTATAAAGTTTAAAAATAATCATTTATATGTGTTTTATTTAAATAACCATAGGTAGTATACATATTAAATAGGTGTTAAATAATATATCGTCCCTACGGGACTTGTAGAGCTATATGGTTAGTTTTTTTATAAATATTTTGTCCCTAACGGGACAAATAAAAAAGAATTAAAAATTAAAACAAATCATTAAAGCGCTGAAAACATAATTATTTAATAATAATCTAAAATTGCAAATGGAATGAATATTAAATCTATATGTCCCGTAGGGACATTATATTTATAGAACAATAAAACCAGAAGCTTCTAAGTCCCTTTAGGGATGGCATATTAAAAATTATTTAAAATCGATTTTAATTTTTGCAAAATATTAAATTCTCAATAAAAATATTCCATTAAAATTATTATTCGAGAATTTTGCTTTTTAAAAAAAATCGTTATTGCTTCCATTTATATCATTCTAAGAATTTAATACAAAAATTTATTAATGAAATTAAAGACTCGAAAAAACGAAGAAATTTTATTTGTTCATTTTTATTTTTTTATTTCTTAATCTTAACGAATTAGCTACCACAAAAACATCCGACAGAGCCATAGATACAGCCGCTATCATTGGATTTAATATTCCGACAGCCGCAACAGGAACCGCTAATATATTATAAAAGAAAGCCCAAAAAAGATTTTGTTTTATCGTTGTCAATGTTAGTTTACTTGTTGAATACGCTTTACATAATAAATTTAAATTGCCTTTCAATAGAATTATTTGAGCCGATTGTATCGCAATTTGAGTAGCATTACTCAACGATATTCCTACATCTGCTTTTGTTAAAGCCGGCGCATCATTAATGCCGTCGCCAATCATAGCTGTTATGCTGTTTTTCGAAAGTGCTTCGATAATACGCAATTTCTCTTCCGGTAATTTTTCAGCATACACTTCTTGAATTCCAATTTTTTCGGCTAAAATTTTACATTTTTTTTGACGGTCGCCGCTTAGAAGCACGGTCTTTATTCCAAATGAATTAAAAAAATCGATGGTTTCTTTTGCATCTTGTTTTATTTCATCTTCAATATCAACCCACGCTATTAATTTTTCATTTTCTAAAAGATAAACGGTATGCATATCATCATCCGTTAAATGCTGAACGAAAGAATACGAACCTATCTTAAACTTATTCCCTTTCAAATCGACGGCTTGTATTCCAATTCCTTTTTCTTCAACAATATCGGTCATTTCAATCACACCCAATCCTTCATACTTTTGAGCAATTGATTGTGCAATAGGATGAGAAGAATGTTTTTCAATACTATATAATATTGATTTTATTTGCTCTTCTGTGTAATTAAATGAATACAGTTTTTTAATCTCGAATTTCCCGGTAGTTAATGTTCCCGTTTTATCGAAAACAATGGTTTTTATTTTAGCAAACTTTTCAAGTGTACTGCCTCCTTTAATAAGAATGCCATTTTTCGCCATCTTCCCAATTCCAACCACCACGGCCGTTGGAATTGCCAATCCGAGCGCACAAGGACAAGCAATAACCAAAACAGCGATGCTATTCATGAGTGCCGTTTGAAAAGAAATAGAAAAGCCAAAATAAGAAACAAGAAAAGTGAAAAGCGCTATACCTAAAATAAGCGGCACAAAAACAGAAGAAATTTTGTCTGCCAAATTTTGCATTTTAGGTTTATCTTGTTGTGCATTTTTAACCATTTCAATAATTTGCGAAAGAACCGTTTCGTTTCCTATGGCAGTAGCCTGCATTTTAATACTTCCGCTTACGAGTAGAGTCCCTCCTATTACATTCGAGTTTTCTATTTTGTCGACCGGCACACTCTCGCCCGAAATCATTGATTCATCCACGCTCCCATAACCCCAATATATAGTACCATCAACCGGTATCTTATCTCCGGTATTAATTAGCAAATGATCGCCTTGTTTTATTTGTGCTGTTTCAACATTCTCAATACGTTCGCTTGTCCCCGATAATATTATTTTTTTAGCGTTTATATGTTGAAGTTTCACTAAATCTTCCATTGCGGATGTAGTTCTTTTTACAGAACGATGTTCTAACAAATTCCCTAATAATACAATGGTTATAATACTTGCAGACGTTTCATAAAACTGAAAGTCGTGTCCTAAATGCTGAATAGTGCCATACAAACTATAAGCAAAAGAGGATATAGCTCCGACTATAATTAACACATCCATATTCATTATACCCGATTTCAGCGACATATAAGCACTTCTGCCAAAATGCAAAACGCCTATTAGAAATACCGGAATAGCTAATATTAGCTGGAAATAAGGATTATGAAGTATTTTAAAAGGCAAAAACATGGCTACAATTAAAGGAAATGTAAATAAAATAGCAATAATTACTTTTTTTTCGATGGTAAAAAAATCCCTTTTATTAGCGCTATCAACTTCTATAACTTGATATCCCATAGAAGATATTATATTTTTGGCTTTAAGTAGCCTACTATTTTCTTCCTTTTGAAAACTAATTTCATTCGAAGAAAAATTAGCATCCACTAGTTGAAACCCATTTTTCTCTAACTGTTTCTTTATCCCTAAAGCACAATTGGTACAGTTCATGCCATGTACTTCAATTATATCTCTATTTTTTGTATTTGCAGTCATCTAAATTGATTTATTTCTACAAATATAAATATTATTTAGAACAATTCTAAATAAATAATCATAATAATTTAAAAATTATTAATATTTTTATAGAAATATATTTTATGTGCATTTTTAAGCCGTTTTTTTATTCAAAAGTCAATGCCTTTTTATTGATTATTATTAGTTTTTTAGGCTACAC
>DAOLWT010000140.1:0-6160 GCA_035421345.1 Bacteroidales bacterium | reverse complement strand
AAAATACTGGGAAATATTTCCGTAAAATATAAAAAAATATCTGTTACCTATGCTCAAAATTATACCGGTGAGCGTTATATAGATTCGGAAAATACTACTAAACTAGACGACTATTCGTTGGCTAATATTATTTTTGCAGGAGAATATGGATTTAAGAATTATAATATATCTTTTAACTTTCATGTGAATAATATAATGAATAAATCGTATGAAGTTATTCAATATTATCCATTACCTATGAGAAATTACCTTATTGGAATAAAAATAAATTACAAGAAGTAAATAGTCGTATTAAATATTTTAATAATTTTATAAACTAAATTAAATAGTATGAAAAAACAGATTTTAAACTTTCGTTTTGGAACCTTATGTGTAATTGTTCTTGCTGCTGGAATTCTTCGTTTAATTCCACAACCTCAAAATTTTGGACCTATAGGAGCAATGGCTTTGTTTGGCGGAGCTTATTTCGGAAAAAAGTGGCAGGCTTTTTTAATTCCATTAGCTGCCTTATTAATTAGCGACCTTGTTGTTAATTTTGCGTTCTATAGAGAATTTGTTCTTTTTCATGAAATGGCAGTATGGGTATATGGTGCGTTTGCAATAAACGTATTAATAGGAATCGCTTTACTTAAAAAAGTAAAAACTTCTTCGGTTATTACTGCAAATATTATTGCATCATTATTATTCTTTACCATTACCAATTTTGGTGTTTGGGCTTCACCCAATATTATGAATATATACCCATCTAATGCTGCTGGCTTAACAGCTTGTTACATTGCTGGTATTCCTTATTTATGGGGTACTTTAGTTGGAAATCTTTTTTATTCTGCACTATTATTCGGAATTTTTGAATATGCTCAAAAAAAATATCCGGTACTTGCAATTCGCACAGCATAATTAATGGCAAAAGCTATTTTTAATTGGAGCGGAGGTAAAGACTCCGCTCTTGCTTTATATAAAATTCAAATCGAAAAGAAAATCGAAGTTTCTTCGCTTCTTACAACATTAAATAAAAAAAATAAACGGGTTTCCGGTCACGGAATAAGAGAGTCAATGCTCGATTTGCAATCGAAAAATATGAGTATTCCCATTAATAAAATTTTTCTCCCCGAAGATGTTTCAAATGAAACGTATGAAAAAATGATGAAAGAATATTGGGAAAAGAAAAAAAACGAAGGAATTAATTATTGCATAAGTGGCGATATCTTTTTAGAAGATGTAAAAGAATATAGGGAGAAACAACTTTCTATGATGGATATTCAATCGGTTTTTCCATTATGGAAAATGAATTCCAATGATGTACTTAAAGAATTTATTGATTTGGGATTTAAGTCTATTGTTGTTTGTATTAACGAAAAATACTTGGATTCATCATTTGTTGGAAGAATAATAAATGCTGATTTTGTAGCTGACTTACCTCCGAATATCGACCCCTGTGGGGAGAATGGAGAATATCACTCATTTGTTTTCGACGGGCCTATTTTTAAAAAGCCAGTTGATTTTAAAGTGAATGATAAAATTTATATATTTAAGGAGTATAAAGAACACAATTATTCCGGTGGTTTCTGGAATATAGAATTAACAGAAATTTAATTCATGTCGAAAATTATATATATAACTGGAGGAGAACGATCAGGGAAAAGTAGTTTTGCTCAAAAAAAAGGCTTGGAGCTTTCAACGCATCCTATTTATCTGGCTACGGCAAGAATATGGGATTCCGATTTTAAAAAGAGAGTAGAACATCATCAACAAGATAGAGATGAAAGATGGACTACCATTGAAGAAGAGAAATATATTTCGAGCCACGATTTTACTGGAAAGGTAGTTGTTTTAGATTGCATTACGTTATGGCTTACCAATCTTTTTACAGATAATACATTTGTTGTTGATGAAACGATAAAACAAGCGGTTGAAGAATTTGAAAAATTGACAAAACAAGAATGCACCTTCATTATTGTTTCTAACGAAATAGGGATGGGGGTTCATGCAGATACACTATCGGTTAGAAAATTTACCGAAATACAAGGTCGTATAAATCAACTAATAGCGAGCAAAGCCACCGACGTATTTTTAATGATTTCAGGAATACCTATAAAAATAAAATAATAAAAAATGGAAATTTTACAAGCACTCATTCAAAAAATTAATACTAAAACCAAACCACTTGGCTCTCTCGGATTGCTGGAGAATATAGCCATACAAATAGGCCTAATTCAAAACACCCTTAGTCCGGTAATAAAAAACCCAAGCCTTCTTGTTTTTGCCGCAGATCATGGAATTACAGCAGAAGGGGTAAGTGCTTATCCAAAAGAAGTTACAACGCAAATGGTGTATAACTTTTTAAATGGGGGAGCTGCCATTAACGTATTCTGTCGTCAACACAACATTGCATTAAAAATAGTGGATGCCGGAGTAGATGCTGATTTTGAAAATTCGGAAATGTTAATTCATGCAAAAATAAGGAAAGGCACGTCAAATATTTTGAAAATCCCTGCCATGACTTTAGATGAATGTAATATGGCAATAAATAAAGGAGCCGAAATAGTATTAAATGAATATAAAAAAGGCTGTAATACCATTGCTTTTGGCGAGATGGGGATTGGAAACACCTCATCAGCAGCCTTATTAATGAGTCGATATTGCGGAATCCCTATTGACCAATGTGTTGGAAAAGGTACAGGTCATAACAAAGAAGGGTTAAAAAAGAAAACAGCTATTTTACAGCAAGCCTTAAATACCCATAATTCCTCTAGTGACCCATTAATAACACTTTCTACTTTTGGTGGTTTCGAAATAGCGATGATAGCGGGAGCAATGCTAAAAGCAGCGGAACTAAATATGGTCATATTAATTGATGGGTTTATTATCTCTTCCGCCTTGTTGGCAGCATACCAACTTAATAAAAATATTTTAAAAAATTGCATTTTCTGTCATACCTCTAATGAAAAGGGGCACCGTTTAATGCTTAAGCACTTTAAAGCAAAGCCAGTGTTAGATTTAAATTTAAGATTAGGCGAAGGTACTGGAGCTGCTGTTGCTTTCCCTATTATTCAATCGGCAATTAATTTTTTAAACGAAATGTCTAGTTTTGAGTCGGCCGGTATAAGCAAAAAAGAATAGATGAAAAAAGAGTTTTGCATATTTTTGGCGGCGCTTCAGTTTTACACCCGAATTCCTTGCTCTATCGATGCAGGATATAACACCGATATCATTAACAAGGCATCTCGTTATTTCCCTTTAATTGGTTGGATTGTTGGGGCTTTATCGTTTTTTGTATTATGGCTTTTTGCTCAATTTTTTAGTATGCCTATTGCTATCCTATTATCAATGCTTACAGGCATTTTAATTACGGGTGCTTTTCATGAAGACGGACTAGCAGACACATTTGATGGTTTTGGGGGAGGATGGACCAAAGAAAAAATATTAGATATTATGAAAGATAGTCGTATAGGAACATACGGAGTAATCTCATTAATATTTTTAATCGGTATAAAATATGTTGCATTAAACGCTGTTATTGCAGCTGTTGATATAGTAAATTACATACCCCTATTATTAATTTTTATAACATACCATTCTCTTGCAAGACTAACAGCTATAAACATTGTATTTACCTCCATATATTCACGAGATGATGAAAAAAGCAAATCGAAACCCATTTCTAAAACAAAAACCTACAAAGAAGTAATAGGGGCTTTTATTTTTGGATTAAGTCCTTTTATAGCATTATGTTATATTACTCCTTTATTTATCATTGTTTTAATTCCTTTGTTGATACTTTATTTTTTCTCAAAAAGATTTTTCGAGAAATGGATTGGGGGCTATACCGGCGATTGTTTGGGAGCGGTAGAGCAGATTGCAGAATTAATAATACTTTTAACATTTGCAGGAATATGGAAATTTATTTAATTCGACATACCAAACCATTCATAGAAAAAGGAATCTGTTACGGACAATCGGATATAGATGTTCTAGAAACATTTAATGAAGAATCGAAAAAGCTAATACAGTGGCTACCCAAAGATATAGATATTCTTTATTCAAGTCCGCTAAAACGATGTTTAATGCTTTCGCAACAAATTCAAAATGCAATGGTATTAAAACCAGACATAGTAACAGATAAAAGAATAATAGAAATGAATTTTGGCGATTGGGAAATGAAGAAGTGGGAAGAAATTGACAGGGAAGAATCGGATACATGGATAAGAAATATATTAACACAATCCACTCCGAACGGAGAAAGTTTTAATATCCTCAATATGCGTGTTACAAGCTTTATAGATGAAATAATAGTAAAAAACCAGAAACGAATAGGAGTAATTACACATGCGGGTGTTATACGTTGTTTTAAATCGTATTTTAACAAAACACCCTTAATAGATACCCTAAAAACAGATATTGATTTTGCTTCATTAACAATTTTAAATTCCGATTCGTTAAGATTAAATTTACCTATTTTATAAAAGGAATTATCTTTGCATTAACATGAAATATCTTATTAAAACAGAATACCCTTTTTGGTTTATAATTATCTGTATCCTTTTAGGTGTGGTTTTTTCTATTATTTTATATTTTAGAAACAAAAATTTTAATTTTACCCCGAGCATAAAAAAAATACTATTTGGTATTCGATTTATAAGTATTTCTATTATCGCTTTTTTATTACTTTCTCCCCTAATTGAACACCTAACACGAAAAATTGAAAAACCAATTATCATTATTGCACAAGACAACTCAGAATCTATCTGTCTTAATAAAGATTCTTCTTTTTATCGTACACAATATCTTAAAAACCTAAATGGATTTATTGAGCAGTTAAAAGAAAAGTACGATGTAAAAACGTATTCCTTTGGAAATACTGTTTTAGAAAAAGACACATTTCATTTTTCTGACAAACTAACAGATATTTCATTAATAATGGATGAGTTGAAATCGGTGTATGCAAATCGCAATATAGGAGCACTCGTACTCGCTACTGATGGAATATATAATAAAGGGAAAAATCCGTTGTATATGACCGATTTTGCCGACTTCCCCATTTATTCAATGGCATTAGGGGATACTACAATTTATAAAGACATACGAATATCTTCTGTAAATCATAATAAAAGTGCATTTATGGGAAATAAATTTCCGGTAGAAATAGTCGTTCAAGCAAAGAAATGCAATGGAAAAACATCGAAACTTAGTATTATTAAAGATAAAGAGATACTTTATTCCCAAATACTTGATTTTAATTCAGAAATTAAAACTCAACGTGTTTTTTTAGAACTAGATGCCAATAAATCGGGATTGCAAAAATACAATGTTATTATAGACCCTATTGACGGGGAAATATCAACCTTAAATAATTATCAATCTTTTTACATCGATATTTCAGATAAAAAACAAAATATTTTAATTCTATATCACGCTCCAGATCCTGATATATCAACAATTAAACAATTTTTGGAACAAAACGATAATTATCAAGTTTCTGTTTTTCAAGCAGCCGATTTTACAGGCTCCATCACTAATTATCATACAATTATTTTACATCAACTTCCTTCCAAAACATATCCTATAAAAAAAATACTCGAATCAAACAAAACATTCAACATCCCTATTCTTTATATATTAGGTGAAAAGTCGGACATTGCTGCATTTAACCTTCAACTTACCGGACTTCAAATAATAACTAATAATAAAAATTCTTTAAACGAAGCTCGTCCTGTGATTAATTCAGCGTTCCCACTATTCTCAATAGAGCATGACTTAGTTCAAATTACCGATGATTTACCTCCATTAGATGCCCCTTTTGGAAATTACAAAACGGCTAAATCTACCAATACCTTGTTTTTTCAAAACATAAATGCCGTACCAACTCAGATTCCTTTAATCCTATTTAATAATACAAATAATACAAAAATCGCTGTAATAGCCGGTACCGGAATATGGAAATGGAAATTAATGAATTATCAAAAAAATCAAAATTATGATATTATTCAAAATGTAATAAAAAAAACAATTCAATACCTTTCTGTTACTTCAGAAAAAGGCTTATTTAGAATTAGCAACACCGCTCGTTTCAACGAGTATGAGCAAATTGAATTTAATGCAGAAGTATACAACCAAAGCGACGAACTAATAAATACCCCAGAAGTTACAATGAACATCTATA
>DAOLWT010000139.1:0-6170 GCA_035421345.1 Bacteroidales bacterium | reverse complement strand
TTTTTCGGCATCATCAAAATACGATAAACTTTTTATTACAAGAAATTCGGAACCATCATCATATTTTTGTTTATAAAAGTTAAACATCTCGGTCATACTATATTTTTGTAGTAAAAAATACAAATCAAAAAAATCTTTCTTTGTTCCTCTTCCTGTAATTGCCGATAATTTCATTGCAGCTATATCTTTCTTACCTGCTAATTTTATTCCTTCTGTAAGAATAGGTTTCTCAAGCCATTCATAATGATAATTAACTATATCAATTTTAATATTATTAATTAAATAGATAAATATATTCTCTGTTTTATGAATAAGTTGAATTGATCCAAGTTGTTTTAATTGCTTATTTATTTCAATCTCATCACTTTTCAGTTTTCCAAAAAAATCTAAATCTATTGATTTACGATGACCTATTTGCAAAGCTAAAGAAGTGCCTCCAGCTAAACACAAGTTCTTGAATAAAGGGAGTTTTTGTATTTTTATTAAAAGTTCCAGTGTGGCGGCATCGATTGCGCTGTAGTATAACATAAAAACTTTTCTTTAGGTATTTTTGACAACAAGGAAATAAAAGCCAAGGTTTTTTTATCTAATTCTTTTATTGTTACGGCTGTTTTAGCAATATTTTGTATGCCATAATAGTTATAAATTAATTTCCAATCGCTAAATAATCCATAAAGAAGAACCCTATTAATAATAAATTTTTTATTTTTATTAAAATCTAGTTTGGTTCTATCAACATCCCAAAATAAATGAGGGGATAATTCTAGAAGTATTTCTTTATTTTTAATCTTTTCAGTCATTCTACTATAAATATGATTTTAACCAAGCATTTTATACCGATTGCATATATGTTATCGGCATTACCATTGAAAAATTTAAAATTTTAGTTGGATTATTTTAAATTAACAATTGGTATTAGATTGTAAATATAATTTTTTTTCTTTTATGTTTTACATTATTTTTTAATGTTGTATGTATTGTAAATTTAAAATCAGCATTATAAATGTGTTTTTTCAAATATGCATTTTAGGAATATGTGTTATTTGGAGGTTCCGGTTTTTCTTTTCGGTCAGACTTCGACACGTTTTTTTAGTAGGTAGTTATTAGTTCGTAGTTCGTTGTCAAGCAGAAGAGGTCGTCTCGTAGTGAGACCACTCGTAGAGGGTTTCATCATCGCGGTGGTTGAGCCTGTCGAAACCACATCTCTAAATCCGTTCAGACTTCGATATTCAACATTCATAATTGGACATTCCTTTTTCCTTTTCTTATTCAATCATTCCATCATTAAATCATTCCATCATTCCATCATTCTATCATTCTATTATTCTATAATTTTTACTTTCTTTTATTAGTTGTTAGTTCGAAGTGGGACTGCTCGTAGAAGGCTTCATCATCGCTGTGATTGAGCCTGTCGAAACCACCTCTCTAAATCCGTTCAGACTTGGATATTGAACATTGATCATTGGACATTGGATTTCTTTTTCCTTTTCTTATTCTATCATTCTGTCATTCCATCATTCCATCATTCCATCATTCTATCATTTTTTTACTTTTAAATCTTAATAAATTTACCTTCTTCTCTTTTTTTAATAATACCGATTGCATATATGTAATAGTCCAATAAATTGTAAATAACATCTATGTCATCGGCATTACCATTGTAAAATTTAAAATATCCGTTGGATTATTTTAAATTTACAATTGGTATAATTTGATTTATTATCTTTGTGCGAACAACAATATTTTATATATTTTGTTGTTATATTGACATTTAAATATTTAATTTGAATTTTTCAGGAATGAATATAATTTCTTTTTTTAAAAGCAAACCCTTTTGGGTCCATATTGGATTAGCAATACTCTGTACATTTTTACTAATATGGATTGCAACACAGTCGCTTAAAATTATTACTCAACACTCGAACGAAATTACAGTTCCCGATTTAAGCGGAATGAGTTTGGAAGAATTAGAAACATTATTAGATGATCGGTCCCTTTCGTACGAAATTATTGATTCTATTTACAATTCTACCGCAAAAAAAGGGACTGTTTCCAGTCAGGATCCATTACCCGATGCTAAAGTAAAAAGCGGAAGAACAATATATATTACGGTTGTTTCTAAACTTCCAGAACAAACTACCATGCCCGATTTAAAAGACCTTACCCTACGTCAGGCTATAGCAGTACTTGAAACATACGGACTTAAAGCGGGGAAATTAAAATATGTACCCGATATTGCTAAAAATGCAATTTTAAAACAACTTTATAAAGGAAGTGAAATAAAACCGGGTACTATTATAGTAAAAAACTCATCTATTGACTTAGTGCTGGGAAGAGGAGAAAAAAATGAGAGAGCAAGCCTTCCCTTTTTGTTAGGGAAAAAAAGGAAAGATGCCCTGCGTTTAATTAATGAAAATGCCTTGAATGTAGGAATAGAGACATTTGAAGACGGAGCCGATTCTATAAATGGACGTGTTTACAAACAAAGTCCGGCTTTTTCTAAAAACACCGAAATTAGTCTGGGCAGTACAGTAGACCTTTGGTATAAATCGGAAAAAAAGTTTAATTTTAACGCCTTCCTCAAAAAATTTAAAAACGATACCATTGAAGATGAAAACTAACATCATAATCTTAGTCCTTCTGCTTCCATTTATTACCTTCGGACAAGAAGTAATAAGCGATCTTTCCGTGAATCCGGTCGTAAAGAACACAGAATTTCCCTTAAAAAAACAAAAAAATGTTTTAAAAAACCTTCCTTTTATAGATGATTTCTCGGCATTAACCGTTTTCCCGGATAATACCTTGTGGTCGAATAATTATGTATTTGTTAATGCTGCTTTTCCTAAATTCCCTATAACACTTGGCGTTGCCACATTAGATGCATTAAACGACACGGGTGCTTTATATCAAGAGGCTAGCACATCTGGATTTATTGCGGATTCGCTTACTTCACAACCCATACAATTAGATTCCATTTTGGGAGTTAGCCCTTCAGCCATTAAAAAAAGCGATTCGGTGTATTTCAGCTTTTATTATCAACCGCAGGGAGTAGGAAACGCTCCGGAAAAAAACGATTCGCTGGTGCTGGAATTTTATTCCCCAAAAACAGCAAAATGGCATCATATATGGAGCGATACGGGCACAACAGCTCAAAATTTTTATGATCACTATCAGGTATGGTTTAAACAAGTGATGATTCCTATAACTGACAGTTTAAAATATTTTCACAAAGGATTCCGTTTCCGCTTTTACAACTATGCCAGCTTATCTACCAATACTGCCGGTATGGCCGGAAATGCCGATCAGTGGCATATTGACTATGTTTATTTAGATAAGGGACGTAATAAAGCCGACAGTATCTATAAAGACATTGCTTTTGTTGAGCCAGCGGAGTCGGTATTAAAAAACTATACTGCTATGCCGTGGTCACAGTTTAAATTAAATGCTGCTAGTGAAATGAAAGATACACTTCGCATGACAATTACCAATTTGGACACGATTATCTATAATTCTGCTTATAAATATGCTGTGAAACAAGAAAACGGGACATGGTCATCTAACTACGACGGAGGGAGTTATAACATTTATCCATATAAAGATGCCGGATACCAAACCTATGTTAAGCATGCCTCTCCCGATGTTAATTTTTCTTTTCCTTTAGTTAGTGGCGATAGTGCCTCTTTTACGATTAAACATAGCATAAAAGAAGGAATTTTAGGGGATAGCTATCAAAAAAACGATACGACTTCTTTTAAGCAACACTTTTATAATTATTATGCCTACGATGATGGAGTACCTGAAAGTGGTTATGGCATAACCCCCAAAAAAGCCATGTTGGCGTATGAATTCACTCTTAATCATACAGACACCCTTAGAGCTGTTCAGTTTTATTTTAATCAAACGCTCTATAATATAAGTCAGCAGTATTTTAACCTCTGCGTTTGGAAGCATTTAAATGGATTTCCCGATTCAATAATATATAAACAAAGTCGAATTAAACCTATTTATGAAGATAGCTTGAATCAATATCATACATATCGGATAGAAGATACAACGCTTATGGTAAACGGAACTTTTTATGTAGGCTGGGAACAAACGACCGACGACTTTTTAAATGTAGGTTTCGATAAAAATAACGACCGACATGAACATGTTTTTTACAATACCGCTGATGGTAGTGGCTGGAAAAATAGTCTTTTATCTGGCGCACTAATGATACGCCCCTTGCTCGGAAAGAAACTTCCGGAATTTACGGCTATTAAAGAATACAAACCCACTATAAAGCCTTTAATTGCTTATCCAAATCCATCGAATGGGCACATAATACATCTTTCACTAACGGATATAAATATAAGTCACGTATCCGATTTACATATTTCTATTTATGATATGCTAGGAAATAAAATTCAGGAAATGCCTTATAAAGAAAATATAAGCTTAGCTGAACTCCATAGTGGCATTTATTTGGTTTATGTAAAATCCGATGATAATACAACTTCGTATTTCTGTCGGCTATCCATTATAAAATAATACGTATAAATAAATGTCAGAAGAAGAAATAGAAATTCCCGAAGAAGAACAGGAACTTTACGAACATCACCGATTTACAGTAGATAAAGGGCAGTGTTTACTCCGTATCGATAAGTTTTTAATGAACCGACTGGAGAGTGTTTCCAGAAGTAAGGTACAAGCTGCTGCCAGTGCAGGGAATATATTGGTAAATACGAATGCCGTAAAATCGAATTATAAGGTTAAGCCAAATGATATTATCTCTATTGTACTAGCTCAGCCACCTAGAGAAATAGAGCTGATAGCAGAAAATATTCCGTTGCAAATAGTGTATGAAGACGATGATATTATTCTAATTCATAAAGAAGCCGGCATGGTTGTACATCCGGGTTATGGCAATTATACCGGTACTATGGTGAATGCATTGATGTATCATTTTCAACAGTCATCGAAAGTTAAAGAAGACCTAAAGCCTTATCTGGTACATCGTATAGACAAAAACACCTCCGGAATTATTCTTGTTGCTAAAAGTGAATTAGCACAAGCAAAGCTGGCTAAAGATTTTTTCAATCATACCATTCAACGAAAATACCATGCGCTGGTATGGGGCGATTTTAAAGAAGATGAAGGGACTATCACCGAAAATATAGGACGAAATCCGAAAGACCGTAAAGTGATGTGTGTGTTTCCCGAAGGAGATAACGGACGTGTTGCTATTACACATTACAAAGTGTTGGAACGATTCGGGTATATAACCTTAATTGAATGCCAGCTGGAGACCGGCCGTACGCATCAAATACGCGTACACCTAAAATATGCAGGACATCCCTTGTTTAATGATGAAACCTACGGAGGGAACTATATTTTAAAAGGGACTACTTTTGCTAAATACAAACAGTTTATTGATAATTGTTTTAAGATCCTTCCGCGACAAGCACTTCATGCGAAATCACTCGGATTTAAACACCCTATAACAGAGAAAGAACTTTTTTTCGATTCCGAACTACCTCAAGATATGCAGACGGTTATTGAAAAATGGAGGAAATATGTTTCCGATAAAAAAAATGAATGTACCGATAGTGGAGATGAATAGGTGGTTTCGCACCTTAATTCAAACTTCTTTTTATTCGTTTTTACTTGGATATTGGAAATTCGAAATTGGATATTCCTTTTCTTAACTATTCTTATTCAATCATTCTATCATTCTTACTTCTTTATATTAGTTATTAGTTCGTTGTTTTTAAAAACTCATTTTATAATTCGGAATTCCTTTTATTAGTTGATAGTTGGTAGTTGGTAGTTTGACCAATTTAATTTTATCAATTTTTCGCAATATTAAATCGCCAGTTTAGATTAAAAAAATAGGTTTGTCGGAGGTTCGCAGAGAACAAGGTAATAAGTGCATTTCGGGGTGTGTCACACTGAGGAGACCGACGAAGGAGGTCGTCTCGAAGTGGGACCGCTCGTAGAAAAAGGTAAATAGTATAATTTATTTTATAACTCCCCTCTCAAGCTGGTCAGACTTCGACACGCAACGCATTAATTTATTTTTAATAAAATACCATAAAATAGCGTTGCTGCTCTGTCTGACCCCTTTTTCCTTTCTCAACTCTCGTTCTCACTCTCACTCTGATTTTCGGAGGTCGTCTCGAAGTGGGACC
>DAOLWT010000138.1:0-6186 GCA_035421345.1 Bacteroidales bacterium | reverse complement strand
CGGGATATTCTTCAGAGCCAAATACATATCGGAACGAAACCGTATTAGCAGTTGCCATAAAATCAAATTCAAGTACGGCAGCTTGATAAGAAGTATTCCCCCCAATTAAAGCTTGCAGGTCGGCATCTCCTTCAGCATCAGAATAGTCGGTTATTGTTGTTCCAACTGCTCCAGGTACATTTTTAACAAATCCGGATGCCATAACAATTCCTTGGTTAATACCTAAATTAGTACTATTTCCACCTGTAAAAGAACCTATTTGCCCATCGGTACCGGTAATACCTTTAAATGTTACATTAGAAATAGATAACTCTCCTTTAATAAGAAAGTTCTATACTAATTGTTCGGGTGTTTGTGTGGTGTTTACAACTAGCTGTCCAAACAAATTAATATGCGATACATTTAAACAAATTAATATAAATAGAAAAAATCGTTTCATAAATATTTTCTTCAAAAATAAAAATAATATGTTAATATTTAAGTTTTTAATCAAAGTTTTTAATAAAAAATTAACTTACTCATATACAACATTTATATATGTAGGGTTGTAAATAAATAAAAAAAATATTAGTTTTTAATAACTGTAACATGACTGGAGTAATCATTTAAGTTGTTAAATCGATCTCTCATCGAAATTTTCCAGAAATAAACCCCTGTTTTGGCTTCTTCGTTAGTTCCTTTTATTGTTCCATCCCATTTTATATCCAAATTGCTTGTTTCAAAAACAAGTTTACCCGAATTATCATAAATGCTCATTGTGTATCCATTGGGGTTCATGTTTTCGCCAATAGGTCCATATGCACCGGATACACCGTTTATTACAAAGCCGCTAGGAATATTAAAGGGCTGTTTAAAAGAAACCGGAATTATTTTGGAGATAGTGCTTGTGCAACCATTTGTGTTTGTTTCTGTTAGCTGCACTTTGTATGATCCTTTTTGTTTGTAGGTATGTATCGGATTTTTTTCGGTTGAAGTGGTTTTATCTCCAAAGCTCCAAGTCCACTGTTGAGTGTTTGAAGAAGTATTGGTAAAGGTATAATCATAACCATCTTCACTTGTTGTGTATTCAAAACCGGCTATAGGTTCAGCGTAAATAGTAATATTTTTAGCAAGGGTAATATTTTTAGTCTGTTTCGACTTTTCATACGTTACTGTCAACGTAACAGTATAAGTCCCCGCTTTTGTATAATTATGCGAAGGTGTTTTTAAAGTAGATGTTTTTTTGTCGCCAAAATTCCAAAGATATTTAATGGTGTCGGCTATTAATAAAGGATTAAAATCAACTTTTAGAGGAGCACATCCTTCGGTAATACTGGCAAAAATTAATTCTTTAGAAAAAGAATTGGATGTTGGTTTTGTTGCTTTTATTTCGTTGTTAATTAGTTCATTATTATTCTTTTCTGCGTTTGACTTATTATCCTTATCAATTATATTATTATTTTCTGAATTTTCTTTTTCTGTATTATTTTTTTCGTTTTCGAGAGAAGAGCTATTTAAAAGATTATTATCAGAAGGTGATTGATTGTTTTTTTCACTGGTAATAGAACCATTATTAGCTGTTGTGGACGTGTTATTTTCTTGAATTGCTGTATTTTTATTTGTTTTAAATGGACTATTTTGGGTTAAATTATTTGAAGAATTCTCGTTTTGATTTAAAAAATAGATTAGTGCTATTGCTCCAATAATTACGGCAGCTCCGGCAAAATATGTATAAAAAGTATTTTTTGGTAAAACGGGCTTCGAAGTAGATGGTAATTCTTTCTCCAGTTCCATCCAATCTTTGTGATTGTATGGATATTCGAAATTGTTCATTTTTTCTTGAAGCAATTTCTCGAATGGGGTATATTTATTGTTGATGCTCATTTGTATAATCTTCAAATAACTTTATTAAATTTTTTTTTGCTTTTGCATAATTTGATTTTGATGTTCCAATATTGATATTTAATTGTTCTGCTATTTCTTTGTGCGATAAATCTTCAAAAACATATAAGTTAAAAACAGTACGATACATTGGACTTAACTTTTGAATAAGTAACATCATCGTTTCCGCTTTTAACGTAACAAATTCCTGTTGCTCTTTGGTTTCTAGGTTGTCGTCAAAAAAATGGTCGTAATTACGGTTTTCTTCTAATTCAACAATAAAATTTTTCTTTTTCCTAACCGTATCTATTGCTGTATTGGTAACAATTTTGCGAATCCAACCTTCCAAGGAACCTTTAAATTCAAAATCATTCAAACTTGCAAAGACCTTTATAAACCCATCGTGAAGCATATCTTTTGCTTCTTCTCTATTATCTGCGTATCGCATGCATACCGATAACATTTTTCCGTAAAACGCTTGATAAAACGTTTGTTGGCTTTTTCTGTCGCTCTCTATGCATCCTTTTATCAGTTTGTTTACATTTCCGATATCAGATAAATCAATCATGCCGGTTTATTATTTAGACGTTTCTTTTTAGGTTTGGTTGCCTAACTAATGAATAAATATGATAATGTTTTTTCGTTTTTATTGTTAAGTATTTAATAATCAATATTTAATGTGTTTTAGTAGATTTTGTTTTGAATAAAAATCGGCACTAAATTAAAAAATAAATCATACGCATTCTTTTAAAAACATAATTTTGTTTAATAAAGATTTACTTTATTTGCACCATGAAATTTGTAAACCCCTATATTCTTTTTGCTCTTTTCGCTGTTATTATTCCAATAATTATTCATCTTTTTAACTTTAAACGCTTCAAAAAAATATTCTTTAGTAATGTGCAGTTTTTAATTGCATATAAACAGGAAACCCAAAAACAATCAAAACTGAAGCATTTATTAATATTAATTGCACGAATTTTAACATTAATATTTTTGGTTTTTGCATTTGCACAGCCTTATATTCCTCAAAAAGATAAAAAAATAAGCACCAATGGAAATTTAATTAGTATTTATATTGATAATTCTTTTAGTATGGAGGCTTTATCGGTGCAGGGGACCTTGCTCGATCAAGCCAAGAATAAAGCGAAAGAGATTGTTAATGCGTACAATCCGTCCGATTTATTTCAGCTCATTACTAACAATTTTGAAGGCAAGCATCAATCATTTTATTCCAAAGAAGAGTTTCTTTTATTACTGAATGAAGTCAACGTTTCGTCCTATTCTCGGAAGGTTTCAGCCATTATAAAAAGGCAGAAAGATGCTTTCGGTACGGTTAACTCAAAAAATAAAATATCGTTTCTTATTTCCGATTTTCAAAAATCAATTACCGATATTGATAATTTAAAAAACGATACCGCTACAAACGTATATTTTTTACCTTTAATTTCACAAAAAAACGAAAATGTTTACATCGATAGTTGTTGGTTTCAAGCACCTACATTTTATAAAAATAGTCAGCTTTCTTTAAATGTATTAGTGAAAAATAATTCAACCAAAAACCTCGAGAAAATACCGCTTAAATTATTCCTTAACGATAAACAAAGAGCTCTGGCCGCAATCGATTTGCCTGCAAATTCCGAAAAAGTAGTAACATTAAATTATAAAACAACCGAAACAGGTATTCATGTCGGATATGTCGAAGTTTTAGATAATCCGGTGGTGTTTGATGATCGGTTTTATTTATCATATAATGTGTCAGAACAAATTCGTATTTGTTGTATTAATGAAATGGCCGAAAGCAGCTATTTAAATGCCCTTTTTGCGAAAGATTCTGCCGTTTTTTATTCTAATATTAGCGTAAACAAACTAGATTATTCCAAATTTAAAACGTTTCAATTTATTATTCTCAATGAGTTGAAAACAATATCGAGTGGCTTGTCGCAGGAGTTAAAAGATTTTGTTGAAAATGGGGGGAGTGTGTTAGTTTTCCCTTCATCGGATGCGGATTTAGCTTCGTATAAGTCGTTTTCCTTAAATATGAATACCGTTTTTTATGAACAAAAAGATACTGCCAATACCAAAGTTACATTGCTTAACTTGGATCACGAATTGTTTGCGAATGTATTTGAAAAAGTTCCTGAAAATATGGATCTTCCTATTGTTTCTACCCATTATAAAATTCAATCCGGTTCTTTTTCTACCGAAGAATTTATTATGAAAATGCAGAATGAGGAGCTTTTTTTAGTGTCTCAAAAAATTGGAAAAGGAAAAGTTTATTTATGTGCCGTTGCATTAACGAACGATGAAAGTAATTTCCCTAAACATGCCTTATTTATTCCTTCTATATATAATATGGCATTATATAGTAAACCGGTATTTAAATTATATTACACCATTGGGCGAAACGAGGCGGTAGAAATTAATAATATCGACTTAAACAGGGACCAGATTTTGAAAATGGTGAATAGCGAATTAAAAGTTGAAATTATTCCCGAACATAAGAGCGTCGATTTTAAAATGGTTTTGTTTCCGCATGACCAAATACAAAAATCGGAAAATTATTTCTTGTGGAATGGCGACAATCGTATTTTAGCAATAGCATTTAATTACGATCGGGTAGAATCGGTAATGCAGTTTTATTCTATAAACGACTTGCAAGAAAAATTAGAAAAGGCAGGATTGCTCAATTTTAAAACCCTCGATATAAATAATAAAACCACGGAGAAAGTGATAAATACATTAAATAAAGGGCTTATGTTATGGAAATGGTGTATTGTTCTTGCACTCCTTTTTATTTTTATTGAAGTTTTGTTGTTACGATTCCTTAAAAAATAGTTATTAGCCTGTTATATAGCTTTTTATGTGTTTATTATAAGCATAAATACAAATTATTTTAAATGGAATGTAAATATTATTTTTTTTTATCTTTGCACCTATAAGAATATAAGAAGATGGTTGAAGAAGACGATGTAATAAAAAATCCGGAAAACAATAATCAGGAAGAAAACGGACAAGGGGAGTTAAGTGAGTTAAAACAAACTTTTCAGTTGTCGGGGATGTATGAAAATTGGTTTCTTGATTATGCCTCTTACGTTATTCTAGAAAGAGCAGTCCCCGATTTATTTGATGGACTTAAACCGGTGCAACGCCGTATTTTACAGTCCATGAAAGAGCTCGACGACGGCAGATACAACAAAGTTGCTAATATTATTGGGAATACCATGAAGTTACATCCTCATGGCGATGCTTCTATTGGCGATGCCTTGGTTCAAATGGGGCAAAAAGACCTTATGGTTGACTGTCAGGGAAATTGGGGGAATATTTTTACCGGCGATTCTGCTGCAGCACCCCGATATATTGAAGCGCGGCTCTCCAAATTTGCGCTCGAAACTTCATTTAACCCTAAAACAACACGCTATAAGTCATCGTACGATGGAAGAAATAATGAACCTATTACCCTTCCGGTTAAATTTCCTCTACTGCTTCATCAAGGAGTAGAAGGGATTGCTGTTGGCTTGGCTTCAAAAATACTCCCGCATAATTTCAATGAATTAATTGATGCGTCAATTAATATATTGAAAGGAATAGAAACCGATATTTATCCCGATTTTCCAACAGGGGGAATGATTGATGTTTCCAGATATAATGAAGGATTAAGAGGGGGGAAAGTACGGGTAAGAGCCAAAATTGCGCAATACGATAAAAAAACACTTGTAATTAACGATATTCCTTTTGGAACCAACACTACCAATCTTATTGAGTCTATTATTACGGCAAACGATAAAGGAAAAATTAAAATAAAGAAAATTGAAGATAATACCGCCGAAAAAGTGGAGATTTTGGTTTATTTAGCTCCCGGTATTTCTCCTGATCAAACCATAGATGCCCTTTATGCTTTTACCGATTGCGAAATATCAATCTCTCCAAATGCATGTGTTATTGAGAATGATAGGCCTCGTTTTATTACTGTTAAAGATATTTTAGATGTTTCTACCGATAACACCTTGCATCTTTTAAAATTAGAACTTGAAATTAAAATGCAAGAGTTAATGGAAGACCTCTTGTATTTAAATCTAGAAAAAATATTTATCGAGAAAAAAATATACCGCGATATTGAAGAGTGTAAAACATGGGATGCTGTTATAAAGGCCATCGATAAAGGATTAACTCCATTTAAAAAGAAATTTTATAGAGCTATTACAAAAGAAGATATTGTTAAACTCACCGAAATAAAAATTAAACGTATTTCCAAATTCGATACTTCTAAAGCCAACGAAAATATTCTTGGACTAGAAGAAGAAATGAAAAAAGTAGAATTTAATC
>DAOLWT010000137.1:0-6243 GCA_035421345.1 Bacteroidales bacterium | reverse complement strand
AACATATATAACTTGATTAATCATATCTTCAAACTCATCAAAATTAAGAGGCCTGTTATCCATTGCCGAAGGAAGTCTAAATCCATATTCTACCAAGTTCTGTTTTCGAGAACGATCGCCCCCATGCATTCCCCGTATTTGAGGAATAGTAACATGACTTTCATCAACAACTAATAAAAAATCATCGGGGAAATAATCAATAAGACAAAAAGGACGAGATCCGGGTTTTCTTCCATCGAAATACCTAGAATAGTTTTCAATTCCAGAACAATAACCTAACTCTACCATCATTTCAATATCGTAGGAAACTCTATCTTCTAAGCGTTTTGCTTCTATCTCTTTTCCAATTTCTCTATAATAAGCAGCCTGTTTATATAAATCATCCTGAATTTCGATAATGGCGCCTTTCATTTTATCTTTTGAAGTAACGAAAATATTAGCCGGATAGATTGATATCGCCGTATGATCTTCCAATTTATGCCCGTTTATAGGGTCAAACGAATGAATAGCCTCAATTTCATCTCCAAAAAATGAGATACGATACGCCATATCGGTATAAGCAGGAAAAACATCTACGGTATCCCCTTTAACACGAAAATGACCTCTATTAAAACTCAGCTCATTTCTCGAATACAATGAATTGGTAAGCTGTTGTAATAATTTATTTCGAACCAATAAATCGCCTTGTTGAATACGAATTACATTCGATGTAAAATCATCGGGATTTCCAATACCATAAATACATGAAACACTTGAAACGACAATAATATCTCTTCTTCCTGAAATAAGAGAGGAAGAAGCACTTAATCGAAGCTTTTCAATTTCTTCATTAATAGAAAGGTCTTTTTCAATATATGTATTTGTTGATGGAAGATAAGCCTCCGGTTGATAATAATCATAATAAGAGACGAAATATTCAACTGCATTTTTTGGAAAAAATTGTTTAAACTCGCCATATAACTGAGCTGCGAGTGTTTTATTATGACTTAATATTAATGTAGGGCGTTTTGTTTGCTGAATAACATTTGCAATGGTGAACGTTTTACCCGAGCCGGTAACACCCAATAGCGTTTGGGCACGATCTCCTCGAAGAACACCTTCTGTCAATTGCTTTATTGCTTCAGGCTGATCTCCAGTAGGTACATATTCGGATGTTATATCAAACGTTGTCATTCTTCTTTTTTATTCAATTGTAGAAAACATTTAATAGGATAATGATCCGACATTTCATCTTGTATTGTTTCAAAATTAGATGAATAAAACTCTTTACTGTACATAATGTAATCTATCCGAAAAGAAGGAAAAACACCTGCATAGGTCTGCCCTATTCCGTTTCCACTTTCAACAAAAGCATCCTTAAGTAAAGAAGAAATTGTATGATAAGCATAAGAAACAGGAGTATCGTTAAAATCGCTACATAAAATAATAGGATATGGACATTTTTTCATATGTTCCGCAACTAAGCGAACTTGTGGAGCTCTAATAACATAAGCTCTTTTAAGACGAGCCATAATTCTCTCTGAATTTTTTCTTAAGGCTAAACTATCGTTATTTATATCCTTTTTTACTTTTTCTGCGAAAATATAATCTTCCGATTTCAGTCGAATAGATTCAAAATGCACATTATAAACCCGAACGGTATCTTCATTTATTTTTATATCTGTAAAAATGCCAATATTCCCTGAAATTGTTTTAAACTCAATTCTTCCGGTATCAATGATAGGATAACTTGAATACGTGGCAATACCAAAATAATTAATGTTTTTTGAATTCGTTGTATATACAATATGTTTGAATTTTGTATTCAATATTTTTTTTAATGTATCGGTTGTTTTAAAAACACCCGATTTATCGTGAATATATTCCTGAAAGCACAATATATTGGGTTGTTCCTCTTCTAACAATTGAAGAATCTTATTTCTGTTGGTAAAATTATGTTGCCAATTTTTTTTATAATTATAAATATCGAAATTTTTAACATTAAAAGAAATAACTTTTGTTGCATTTTGTAATTCAGACTCATTCACTTTTTTATTTGATTGAACAATTTTTAAAAAATGATTCGTCCCTAAAACCAAAACAAGAATAACCCAAATAGCATATTTTTTTTTAAAAATTAGCCAAAATACGAGGAAAAATATATTTATTAAAAAGAAAATAGGGTAACTTAATCCCATAAAAGCAATTGGCCAAAATTGATCAGGAGGAATATAAGGAGCTATAATAGAAAGTATTATTGATATTAAAAAAATAATATTAATCGTAAAAATAAATTTTAAAATAAAAGATGTTTTTGATTTTACTTTCTTGCTTTTCATAACATGTTAGCTGTTCTTATTACAAACATATAAAAAACTATTTCTTGTTACTGGTAGAAAACAAGAAATCTTTTTCATCTTTGGTTAAATTATGATATCCGTTTTTGGAAATTTTATCGAGAATTGCATCTATTTTCTTTTGATTATCTACTCTATTCTTGCTGTATGCATCATCATGTAACGGTCTTTCATTTTTAAATTCTACCCGTAATTTTCGTTTCCCTTTGGTTAAATTTTTAAAGAATAAAACAATCGGATTAAAAATGAGAGACCAATATATTCTTTTTTTAAAAAATAAGATATACGAAAACCCCCATAAAGCGCCGCCCAAATGAGCAATATGACCGCCAGGATTTCCTTTATCAATACTTAAAAGGTCCATCACCACTAGAAAAATGGCAATATATTTCAATTTAACTTTCCCGATTAAAAACAAAATTATTTCGTACTCTGGAATATAAAATGCAACAGCAACAAGAACTGCAATTACCGATGCAGAAGATCCTAGGGCAATAGAATAAGTAGAGACCTCCCTAAATACAGGAAAAAAATTAAATGCAAAAATATAAGCGGCAGCTCCAAATAACCCTCCTATAATATAAGTGCTTAGCATCTTTTTCCCACCTAAAAATTGCAAAAACAAAACACCCCCGAAATAGAGCATAATCATATTAAATAATAGGTGAAAGAAATTCTCTTGCAGAAACATATACGTAAAAACCGACCAAGGTTTTCGAATCAATATTTCGAGGTTTGAAGGAACCCCAAACCAATCGGTAAATAAGGATTCGGTATGAGGAACTTGAAAAAGGATAAGATATAAATTTGAAATATTAGCTAGAATAAAAACAATAATATTAATTAAAACCAATTTGGAAAGGATGGTTTTGCTTTGAAAAAAACTTTTAATTCTATCTATCAATGAATTATTATTCATAGCCATTAAAAATAGTTATTTTTCATTTTTTTATTCCAATATATTATCATTAAAAAGCCAAAAAGCATCCCTCCTAAATGGGCAAAATGGGCAACATTATCTCCCGGGTTATTTGCAATGCCTGAATATAATTCAATAGCACCATAAATAATTACAAACCATTTTGCTTTAACAGGAATAGCAAAATAAACATAAATAAGTGTGTTTGGAAACAACATCCCAAAAGCCAATAGCAAGCCAAAAACTGATCCAGACGCTCCTACAGTGGGGATATTCATACGAGCGGTGATTAAATTATTCAATATCTCTTTCGCTTCATTAATATAACTTATATTTAGCGTATTATAATTATAATCGGATATAAATTGGGAAACAGCGTTTTTATTAACATACCCATCGAAATGATTATTTATAATATCTTGAAATAATTCAGGTGAAGGTGTTGACATAAAAATATCAATAGCATGCTGTGCTGATGAAATGAAATAATAATTAATTAACATCTGAATTAATATCGCACCAATACCGGTTACCACATAAAAAGTTAAAAATCGTTTAGGTCCCCAAAAATTTTCTAGCACACTTCCGAACATCCAAACCGCAAACATATTAAATAGAATATGCGTAAACCCACCATGCATAAACATATAGGTAATAATTTGATGGGGTTTAAAATATTCGCTTTTAAAATAATGCATCCCAAACATTTCTATCAAGTCGATATTAAAAGCGGAATCTAATGAGATAGTTGCTAAGAAAAAAAGTCCATTTACGATAAGTATGTTCTTAACAACAGGGGGTAATATTCTAAATCCGGTAGGACTATATTGTTCCATTTTATTTAAATTTTATTTAAATTTTTTCTCTAATTCATCTACTTGAAGAATAATTAAGGTATTTTTTCCTTCTATTGATATAGTTGGTTGTTTACAGGCGAATAAACGATCTATGATAGAATTCATTTCTTCGGCTTGTAATACTTTACCATGCTTTATAGCCATATTTTTAGCAAACGATTTAGCTAATATATTTTTTTTCGCATCCTCATTAACTCCTTTTGTCAATTTGTAATCTTCTATTAAGCATTCTACTATTTGATTTATATTTCCATTGGGTAAATCGGCAGGAATGCCATTAACCACAAAAGATCCAGGACCAAATTCATCTAAATCGAACCCCATCATTTTAATGTCGGGAATCATTTCTTTCATTAAAACGGCATCCATTGCTGATAATTCTATAAGCTGGGGAAATAACTGTCGTTGTTGTGGGTATGACTCTTGTTGTACAATAAGTTCTAAAAAATATTCATACAAAATTCGTTCGTGAGCAAGCTGTTGATCTATCAACATAATACCCGACTTTACAGGAGAGACAATAAATTTTTTATGTAGTTGAATGAGCTGACTTTTTTGTTGAGAAATTTCAGGATTCACATTCAAAGAAATTGTTTGTTGTACCGGCGAATTGGTTGGAATAAAATCAGGGATATGATTAGCGGTATCGACTTGATTTGAATATAATTTCTCCCAATTATTTTTCAATGAATTATTGCTAAACCCATTTGACCTGCTTGATTCGTTTGGGGTATTTTGATTAAAAGGATTATAATCGGGATTTATTTTTATAGTAGGAGGATTTACCGTTTCTCCTTTTCTTAAAGGCATAATATTAACTGATTGTTCAACTTCAAAATCGATGCTAGGTGTTATACTAAACTTGCCTAGAGATTGCTTAACCGCCGATTTTAATATAGCGTAAATATGTTTTTCGTCTAAAAATTTAATTTCTGTTTTTGTAGGGTGAATATTCACATCAATATTTTGGGGGTCGGTTTCTATAAAAAGAAAATAGGAAGGGAAAGAATTAGCCGATATTAATTCTTCAAAAGCACCGATAACGGCATGATTTAAATAAGCATGTTTAATAAAACGTTTATTCACAAAAAAATACTGCTCCCCTCTTGTTTTCTTAGCAGCTTCGGGTTTCCCAATAAATCCGGTAATATTACAAATAGTTGATTCTAATTCAACCGTTAATAAACGCTGATTGAATTGACTCCCAAACAAATTAATAATTCTTTGTTTTAGCTGAGATGGCGGCAATATATATTCTTCCTGATCATTATGAAATAAATCGAATGCGATATTTGGAAAAGCAATTGCGACTCTATAAAATTCATCAAGAATATGATTGGTTTCAACCGGATTACTTTTTAAGAAATTCCTACGTGCAGGTACATTAAAAAAAAGATTTTTAACCGAAATAGATGTCCCTTCAGCGCAACTGCATGACTCCTGCGATTTTACGGAAGAACCTTCTATTAAAATAGAGGTACCAACCTCATCTCCTATACGTTTGGTTTTAAGTTCCACTTGAGCTATTGCAGCAATAGAAGCGAGGGCCTCTCCACGAAAACCCATGGTACGAATACGAAAAAGGTCGTTGGCTTCTTTAATTTTCGAGGTAGCATGTCGTTCAAAGCAAATCCGGGCATCGGTTTCCGACATTCCACAACCATTATCAATTACTTGTATTAATGATTTACCTGCATCTTTAATTATTAACTTTATATGCGAAGCGCCCGAATCAATGGCATTTTCCATTAACTCTTTTACAGCAGATGCAGGGCGTTGAACAACTTCGCCGGCAGCAATCTGATTTGCTACACTATCAGGTAATAATTGAATAATATCAGGCATTTTAATTTATGTTGTTTACGAGTAATCAAATATTGTTCCTAATATTATTTGAACAAACATAAAAGGATACAATATCGAAATATCTTTATTTTACTAGCTTTCAAAATACTTTTTTATAATCTTCAACAAAAAAATAGCTGCCAAAGTTACCGATTTTTTCGAAATCTTTTATATATATCATTTTTAAAAATGTATTCAAAAAAACAATTTCAAATAATAATTAATGGTTTCATACCGAAAGCATATATGTAATGGTCCAATAAATGAACCATAACATATATGTCAT
>DAOLWT010000136.1:0-6407 GCA_035421345.1 Bacteroidales bacterium | reverse complement strand
AAAAACTGGCACGCGATGGACAAATAGTTATAGCTGTTGGTGGCGGCGGCATACCGGTATATTATAAAAGACCTAATTTTTTAGAAGGAATTGATGCGGTAATTGATAAAGACCTTGCTTCTGCCTTACTTGCAGCTGAAATAAATGCCGATGAATTCTTTATTTTAACGGATGTTGCTAAAGTTTGTATAAACTTTAATAAACCCGACGAAAAGAAATTGGATACATTAACAGTTGCTGAAGCAGTTCAATATTTAGAACAAAAACAATTTGCTGAAGGAAGTATGGCACCCAAAGTAAGGGCAGCAATTCTATTTGCCGAAAACAGTGGAAAAAGCACCATTATTACCGAGGCTAAACAATTAAGAAATAAAAATTGCGGAACACGTATATTTCAAAAATAGATATCGTATTTTCGTTTAATATTTTCATAAAAAAAACTCATCTTCAATAAGATGGGTTTTTTATTTTTTTTTAAAAAAGCCCTTCCTTTAAATTAAATTTTGAATTTTCTATTTTATTATTATCTTTGATACATCTCAAAAAACTTATTGTATAACTAAACATTAAAGCTATGTTTTGTCAAAAATGCGGTACTCCAATGAAAGAGGGAGCAAAATTTTGTCATGTATGTGGTGCAAGCACTACTCAACCCATTCAACCACCACAACAAACACCACCACCTCCTCCTCCAACAATTCCACAACAACCTCAGCAGCCTCAGCAAGCTTATCAACAACAACAACAGCAACAACAAAGTCAATATCAACAACAACAAAACCCGTATCAGAATTACAATCAAGGGAATTATCAAGCTGCTACATCTAATATATTTACCAGAGCCATTAATATTATGTTTTCCCCTAAAAAAGAATGGAGAGCTATTGAATTGGAAACGCCCAATACAACATCTATTATATTGGGGTATGTATTACCGCTAGCATTAATACCGGCTATTTTCACCATTTTAGGGTATGGTTTAATTGGAGTAAAAGTACCTTATTGGGGTTCATTTAAAAGTTGGCAACTTGGCTTATCTGGAGGGATTGCTTCCTTTATTTCGACCATTGCATCTGTTTACTTAACTGCGTTTATTGTTGATTTATTAGCACCCTCTTTTAAAGTACAAAAGAATTTTGGAAAAGCCATGCAATTGGTTGCTTATTCTTTTACCCCTATGTGGGTTGCCGGAATATTTAATATATTTCCCAGCATCCGAATTATAGCTTCACTTTTGGGTATTTATGGTTTAGTTTTATTATACCAAGGCTTTGAATTCACCATGAAACCTTCCAAGGATAATACGATTGGATATTATCTTGCTACTTTAGGTATTTTAATTGTAAGTTTTTTCTTACTTTCATTTATAATGGCTTTAATATTAGGCGCTATAATTACACCTAGTTTTGGCCCCCGATTTTAAGTAATTATTTTATTTTAAAAAATAAACTATACGTATGGAAAAAAAACACAACCTTACCTTTTGTCCGGAATGTGGAGCCAAACTAGATGGCGATGAAATGATTTGTTCAAATTGTGGATATAAATTAGCAGCAACTCCTCCTACTGAAGCCTTAAAACCACCTGTAACACCTCCTCCTGTTCAGGAAACGCAACATATACCACCACCATCTCCACCTCCAATTTCCACGCCTCCGCCTACATACCAAAACACGAATCAAAAATGTCCTAATTGCGGGTCGAATAATGGAAATAACGAATTATTTTGTAATGGCTGTGGTTTTCGCTTAACTACCACAACGCCACCACCACAATCTTCTGTTCCTCCTCCAATAATTCCACCGACACCACCTACTCCGGAAGTCCCCAAAATGGCTCCTCCTCCGATTAATTATCCACCGGTGAATGAACAAGCATTTTATCAGCCACAAGCTGCTTACGGTCAAATGCCTCCAAGAAAAAAAGGGAGTGGTATGTTAATCGTAATTATTGCACTTATTGTGCTTATAGTTGGTGGAGGAATAACTTCTTTTTTACATTACAATGGGAATATTCGAATTTCCTTTTTAGATAATATCATTCCATCGAAAGGAAATAACAAAACAGAAGTTACAGCAAAAGATCATACCCGATATTATGTAATACATTCGTTTGCTGTAGTAGGTAAAAAATGGAATGCAGTTGTTTCCGATGTTATTGTATCTCGACAACCATACAATAGTGTTGCAGGAGCTAAAAATCAATTCACAAAAGCCATTATGCACCAAATTCCTAAAAACTATTCCCTATTCACTAAAAACATTATTGCTAATCAATACAATAGCTATGTGGATGCACAATCAGCTCATTCAAGTATTATTAAACAATATGGTTCCGATCCGAAGCAATATATTATAAAAACAGTTAATTTTAATTATTAACAAAAAAACATCACAAAAAAGGCGTGGATATTCTTATTCACGCCTTTTTTTATTAAAAACATTTTTTAATTGAAATCTATTTTTACCTTTGCAATAAACTAAATTAGTATTAACCTATATAATCCACGGAGGAATCTATGGCTTTCAATTTAAGAAACAGACATTTTTTAAAATTACTCGATTTCACACCTGCTGAAATCAAATTTTTATTAGACTTATCAAAAGATTTAAAAAAAGCCAAATATGCTGGTACAGAGCAACAGAAGCTAAAAGGAAAAAATATTGCATTAATTTTTGAAAAAGACTCAACACGTACTCGTTGTGCTTTTGAAGTAGCCGCTTTTGATCAAGGTGCACATGTTACCTATTTAGGCCCAACAGGGTCGCAAATGGGTAAAAAAGAATCAGTGAGAGATACTGCCCGCGTACTGGGAAGAATGTACGATGGTATTGAATATCGTGGATACGGACAAGAGATTGTAGAAGAATTGGCCGCATATGCAGGGGTACCTGTATGGAATGGTTTAACGAACGAATTCCACCCTACTCAGATTTTAGCTGATTTTTTAACCATGATGGAACATTGCGACAAACCTATTAATCAAATTTCTTTTGCTTACTTAGGTGATGCCAGAAACAATATGGGAAACTCATTATTAATTGGTGCCGCTAAAATGGGCATGGATTTCCGCTCTGTAGCTCCTAAAGAAGTTCAACCAAGTGCCGATTTAGTAAAGAAAGCACAAGAAATTGCCAAAGAAACAGGCGCTAAAATTACTATTACCGACGATTTGAAAAAAGGAGTTAAAGGTTGCGATTTCTTATATACCGACGTATGGGTATCGATGGGAGAACCCGATGAAGTATGGAAAGAAAGAATTAACTTATTAAAACCATATCAAGTAAATAAAGCAGCAATGGAAGCTACTGGTAACCCCAATGTTAAATTTATGCATTGTTTACCTGCATTCCATGATAAAGAAACAAAAGTGGGAGCTGAAATCTACAAAAAATTCGGTTTAGATGGCATGGAAGTTACCGATGAAGTTTTTGAATCGAAAGCTTCTATTGTTTTTGATGAAGCTGAAAACAGAATGCATACCATTAAAGCTGTTATGGTTGCCACATTAGGCAGTTAATATACAACGTATACTAAAAAAAAGAACGATTGTTACCAATCGTTCTTTTTTTATTATTTTTACGCTAAATAAAGTCGTATGAAAAGAATAATCGGGTTAATTATTTTCCTTCTCATGGTTTTGAATGCGAATGCTCAAAAATTAACAATAGAACAAGTGCCTTCCGCTATAAAAAATGATTTACAAATAAAATTCCCCGCGGTAGAAAAAATTAAATGGAAGAAAATTGAATCACTCTATTTCGCTCAATTTAAAGAAAATGGAATGGGGATAGATGTAACATACCAATCGGATGGAATATGGATAGAAACGCTTACCGAAATAAAAATGGAGGAACTCCCAACCAATATCGTATTAGGAATTAATTATATGTATACTGATGCACATATTAAAGCAGCAGCTAAAGTAGAACAATCAAGCAAACAAACGCTTTATATTATTCAGCTTCGACATAAGAGCAAGAAAATAGAGCTTACACTCGATTCAAACGGAAAAGCTACAAGCTAGTCTTACATCCCACCTACCACAATACCCAATTCAATAGGATTAATCGCCATAATAGGGATTAAGGAATCGTTGAATAATAGTTGTTCTTCCCATTTATTAATCATAAAACTAGGCATTAACTTATATGGTTCGGTCATTATTAAGATAAGATCGGCATCAATCGATTTGGAGTATACTAAAATTTGTTTATGAAAAGAACCATTTTTTTCTGCATAATCATATTCATGAACAATTTCATTTTGTTTAAAAAACTTTATTATTTGAAGCATATTGGCTTTTATCTTAGCCATACGCATACTATCTGATAACGACATACCCAATAAATGTACGGTAGAATTGTATTTACGAGCTATATGTATAGCCCATTTTACTTTCTGTTTCGATTCTATCGTATCATCAACGGGAAGAACAATTTTATTGTATCCCTTCCGGAAACCTCTTTTTTGGACAACTATTACAGGTGCAGGCGATGTTTCAATTACTTTAAGTGCATAACTTCCGGTGATATGCTGCATTCCATTTTTACCATGCGTTCCCATAACAACCATACTCGCTTGCATTTCTTTGGTAACTTGGCCGATAGTAGAAAAAATACTACCTTCTTCTGCCATAGAATCAACACTTATCTCGTATTTTTTAGCTGTTTCAATCGCTTTTTTTTCAAGTCGTTTTTTTATTTCCGATAAATCTGTTTTCTCTTTTTTTAATAAGACCTTTGTATCTTTATTAATAATATGTAACAATATTAATTTAGCATCTTGCATTTTACAAATATTAGCAGCATGATCAATAGCAAATTCTATAACATCGGTAAAATCGCTTGGTACAATAATTAATTTTCTTTTTGATTCCATATAATCTATTTAATATGCAAATATAATAAAAAAATATCATAAATTAATGTTTTTTTATGTTAAATAGTGCTATTTGTTCAACAAAACAATATTTCATTAAAACTAAAAAATATTAACCTTATTAATTATTAGTTTTTTACAAAATGTATCTGCCTCTTTGAAAAAACAAAATATCTTTGCATAATAAAAGCGATACAATAAAATAGGAGAATTATTGTTTCATAAAAATCGTTTTTATTTTAGAAATGCAATGGATTTATTTAACGATATATTATTTCAACATAAGAATAAAGCATACGGGGCCTATTATTTAAGGAAAAGATATCCTATTTATGTAAGTATAGGACTTCTCATTGCACTAATTACTGTTTTTTCCATTTCCTATTATTACTTTCTTTGGAATATAATGAACGCCAACAAAATGGCTGACGATGAAATTAGCTTGGATATGGTGATGTTTGAAAATTACAATATGATGCAAAGTATAGATAGCTTTATGATTAGCAAACCTATACCTAAAAAAGAAGTTCCTAAAAAAGAAATACAAAAAATTGTTGTGGTTGACTCCGTGAAACCACAAATAGATACAATAAAATTAATACAATTTAACGAAGAAAAAAAAGAAGACCCAGATCCTGATTCATTGGGGACGGCTACCAGCTCTAAAGATGGAGTTTTAAATGGAAGCGGAGATGCAACTATTTATTTAAAGGTGGATAAACTACCCCAGTTTCCGGGTGGAGAAACAGCCCTCATGCAGTTTATCCGCAAAAACACGGTATACCCCGAAGAAGCTAGAAAAAAAAATATTAGTGGCACTGTTCTGGTGCAGTTTGTTGTATTAAAAGATGGCAGTATTGATAAAGTTTCTTTAAAAAAAGGAGTTCACCCCTTACTTGATCAGGAATCTATTCGTGTAGTAAAGATGTTTCCTAAGTTTACACCTGCTAAAAGAAAAGGATATGAAGTTAATTTTTTGTTGGTTATGCCTTTTAAGTACACTTTTTAATAAAAAATTTCGAAAATGACATTTGTAAATATTATTGGTATTGTTGGAGTAAGCATGTTATTACTAGCTTACTTTTTAAACCTGTTTAACCTCTTATCGAAAAATAGTCATTCTTATTTATGGATGAATTTTGCCGGAGCCGGATTATCTTGTTATGCTTCCGTGTTGCTGAATTATATGCCATTTATTGTATTGGAAGCAATATGGTCTGCTGTTTCTGCCGTGGCTATTGTAAATAAATTACGATAAGCGTTCCTATTATAAAAAAAAACTAAAAATTAGTTAGTCCATTTACAATAATGACAGCTAAAATTATTTTTTAAAACCAATTCGTTAAAAAAGAATATTTTATATTCGTATTCTTTACTTGAATTTACATTTTATTAAAAAAAATGTTATTTTTATTTTTAACTTTTTGCTTGATCAAAAAGTTACAAAAAATCAAGGCTGTCAGAAAATTTATTCAAAACTACGGTTCTGTTTTCTCCACGAAACCGAAACTCTTCATTTCAGAAAA
>DAOLWT010000135.1:0-6417 GCA_035421345.1 Bacteroidales bacterium | reverse complement strand
TCGATAACACAAAGGTGTCCTTTAAAATTGCGGCCGAGGTGTCATCACAAGAGGATTCTATTCCTAAAATATAAGTGCTCATATTATAATATGAATCGTTAGGTTTTGTTTATTAAACTTCAAAAGTATCAAAAAAATAAGAAAAATAATAGCATACTTTTTATTGGCGGTTATTTTATTGCCTTTTTTTCTTATTTCTATTTTTCAATTTGGATTTGTTCAGCGTTATACCGCTCATAAATTTGCCACTTATTTTTCCGAAAAATTACATGCCGACGTTAGTATAAGAAATGTAAATATTACCTATTTTATGAATTTTGTTTTTGAAGACCTAAAAATTATGGATCTTCATCAAGATACCTTGCTTTATGCTAAAGCAATCATAGTCGATTTAAATAATTTGGTTATCGATAAAAATCTTTTCACGGTTAACCATGTTGTTCTTGATAATGCAACGATAAAACTCATAAAGTATAAAAACGAACTGGATTTTAATTATCAATTTTTAATAAATTACTTTAGTTCTACCGATACCACTTCAGCTACATCCAAAAATAACTGGAAAATATTACTTTCTTCGCTAGAAATAAAGAAAACAGCCTTTGTTTATCAAAATCAAAATTATGATTTTCAAGAAAAAGGAATCGATTATAATAATCTAGCAGTATCTAACATTTATATTAAAATGAGGGACTTGTCGCTTTTTGAAAATGTTATTCATGCCGACATAAAAAAAATATCATTCCAAGAAAGAAGCGGATTTCGACTAAATAATTTAGCAGCCGTTTCTACCGTTTCTAGTTCGGGTATCGATTTAAAAAAGCTGGAAATTAAAACGCCGGCAACAAATATTAAAATGGATTTAGCATTCATCTATAAAGAATATAACGATTTTAATGATTTTGTTGAACGCGTAAAATTAAAAGGCTCATTTAGTCCTTCTACTGTTGATATGAACGATATTTGTTATTTTGCTCCCGATATAGAGGGGATGAATAATATTGTTCATTTATCAGGGGATGTTAGCGGTTCTGTAGCTAATTTAAAAGGACGCGATTTTAATTTAAATTACAACAAATCTACTCAGTTAAAAGGCAATTTTACTATTTCTGGATTACCCTATTTAGAAAGCACGTTTATTCATTTTAATGTTAAAAATCTTTCTACTACCTATAGCGACTTGCAAGCTTTTTCATTGCCTTATACTGCAAAATCGACACATTTAACATTACCTGAAGAAATTATTCGCTTAGGAGATGTACGTTTTTCTGGCGCATTTACCGGGTTTTATTACGATTTTGTTGCATATGGGAAATTTAATACCTCCTTAGGCGATGTTTCTACCGATATTACGGTGAAAAGAAATAAAGAAACACGACAAATAGATTATAAAGGAAACCTGCTCGTAAGTAATTTTTATATAGGTGAAATAGTATCGATGCCAGCTGATTTTGGAGCCTTAAATTTAAATGCCGAAGTTAATGGAAGCGGCTTCGATGCGGAAAATGCGGTAATGTCGATGAAAGGCATCGTGTCGTCCTTAGCGTATAAAAACTACACCTATCGCAATATTGATATAATGGGCGATTTGGCGAAGAAAAAATTCAATGGGTTTATACAGATTAACGATGAAAACATTAAACTCGATTTTACCGGTATTGTTGATTATAGCAAGGAACTCCCGATTTATAAAATGGAATCGAAAATTGAAAACCTCCGTATAGCTAAACTAAAGCTATTTAATATAAAAGAGGATTCTATTTCTGCGGTGTCATCTAATTTAACATTAAATTTTGAAGGAAACACAATTGATAATATACAAGGAGCTATTTTAGCAGAAAACACCTCCTATATGTATAAAGGAGAAACCTATTTTTTAAATAAATTTGAATTTACGAATACAGCTGAAACGAACGGAAATAAGACATTAAAAATAAAATCCGATTTTTTAGATGCAGATATTTCGGGGAATTTTATGTTTGAAGATTTATATCGCTCTTTTCAAAATTTTGTTAAAGATTATTTACCTTCCTATAGTTCATGGATAAAAGAGCACATCGATTCCATTCCGGAACAAAATTTTGAATATTTTATTCGATTAAAAAATACGGAGATGCTTTCTAAGCTATTAATGCCTAGTTTACTCATTTCTAAAAATACCATTCTAAAGGGAAATTACAATACCAAAGAAAGTCATTTAGATTTAAACTTAAATTCTGCACTAACGCAAATTAGCGGAACATCTTTCAACGATTTATTTCTTAAATGCAGTACCGCCGATTCTAAAATAAATATTAATTTGGGCTGCGATCAATTCTCGCTGTCCGATTCGTTAAGCCTTGATAATATTACCTTAAGAAGTGTTTTGCAAAACGACTCTATTCGGTATAACTTAACTTGGTTTAATAATGATGACCGCATAAAAAATAAAGGAGATATTGCCGGTTTTATTACGTTCTTCCAGCAGCCCAAAATTGAAATGCAATTTCAAAAAGCCAATTTAATAATTAATGATAGTGTATGGACAATTAATAACAGCAATTCCATATTCTTCGATAGTACTGCGGTTTCAATAAACAATTTATTAATTTCAACGCAAAATCAATTTGTAAAAATTAATGGAACTATTTCCGAAAACCCGGCAGACATGCTGCATATTGGGTTTAATGATTTTAATATTTCCGATATTGACATGCTATCTTCATCGGCAGGTGTAGATTTAGATGGCTTCTTGAGTGGTAATATGGAACTATCTAATATTTACAAATCATTTAATCTTATATCCGATTTTACCATCAATAATTTATATGTGAATAAAGACAAACTGGGGAAAGCCGCAGTTGTAACTACATGGGATAACCAAGAGAAGAAAGCGTATTTAAATGCAGAAATTATTTATGAAGGAAATATTGGTTCCAATACCCCGGTAAAAGTTGTAGGGTATTATTATCCTAACAATAAAATCGATAATTTCGACTTAGATATTCAGCTAACAAACTTTAAATTAAAATTATTAGAAAAATATATTGCTAGTTTTTCTTCTAATTTAAAAGGATATGCTTCCGGAAATTTAAAATTAACAGGCACTACCAAAGAGCCCGATCTTCATGGGAGCGTTTTTGCTATAGTTAAAGGCTTTAAAATAGATTATTTAAACGAAAATTATTCTTTTACCGATTCAATTAAGTTAACCAAAAATGCAATTCTCTTTAATCAATTGCTTATTAACGATGAATTAGGGGGGACGGCTGTTTTAAACGGCGCCTTAACACATCATAATTTTAACAATATTAAACTCGATTTTGCAATCCGATCTTCTAATTTACGTTGCCTAAATACCAACGAACAACAAAATAATATTTTTTACGGGAAAGCCTTTGCTACCGGATTAATTAAAATAACGGGAGATGTTAATAATATTGTAATGGATGTTTCTGCTAAAACAGAAAAAAACACCAAAGTATTTATTCCTATATCGAGCGAATCGGAAATATCAGACAACGATTTTATTCATTTTACAAAAAGAAGAATCAATTTAGATAATAAAGAAGAGTATAAGGTTGATTTAAGCGGATTTCAGCTTAAATTTATTCTAGATGTTACCCCACAAGCAGATGTGCAAATAATTTTCGATTCCAAAATTGGAGATATTATAAAAGCAAAAGGAAATGGGAATTTAAGACTGGAAATAACACCTACAGGCGATTTTTATATGTATGGCGATTATATAATTGAAGAAGGAGATTATTTGTTTACCCTTAAAAATGTAATTAACAAGAAATTTATTATTCAAAAAGGCTCATCTATAAGCTGGAATGGCGATCCTTATATAGGTATTGCCGATATTACCGCTTTATATCCGGTAAAAGCATCTTTGTCTGATTTAAATGGCGATACCACTGCACAATCTACAAAACGAATAGATGTTAATTTTTTATTAGGGATGAGAGATAATATTTTTAACCCTACTATTTCGTTTGATTTAGAATTACCTAAAGCAGGAGAGGACGAAAAAAATATGGTGAAGAATTTAGTAAATACGGAGCAGGCCATGAATCAACAAATATTCTCTTTGCTAATTATAAATCGCTTTACGAGAGCTGGAGGGGGGATGTTCGATTATAATACGTTAAATAGTGGACTGGGGGCTAATTCAACCGAATTACTTTCGAATCAGTTAAGTAATTGGCTTTCTCAAATAAGTAAAGATGTCAATATTGGTGTAAATTATCGTCCCGGAAGCGAATTATCGGATGATGAATTAGAAGTTGCTCTTTCAACGCAGTTGTTTAACGATAAATTGTCAATTGATGGAAACGTGCAAACAGGAACCCGAAAAACAAGTAATATTGTAGGAGATGTTAATGTGGAATATAAACTAACCAACGATGGGCGTTTTGTTTTAAAAGGATTTAATAAATCTAATTCAGCAGATCTTATTAATACGAACTCATCATATACACAAGGAATTGGTATTTTTTATCGACGCGAATATAATTTTATAAGAGAATTGTTCAAAAGAAAGAAAAAGAATTAAAGAATATGCCCCATTTTCTTTTTCTTTGTTTCCAAGTAAAATTTATTGTACTTATTCGCTTTTATTATAATAGGAATATTCTCAACTATTTTTAATCCATAACCTGTTAGACCTGCTCTTTTGGTAGGATTGTTGGTTATGAGTCGAATATTCTTTAAGCCTAAATCTCTAAGAATTTGTGCGCCAATGCCATAATCTCTTTCGTCGGGCTTAAAGCCAAGCTCAATATTTGCATCAACCGTATCTATCCCTTTTTCCTGTAAATGATAGGCTTTTAATTTATTAATTAGTCCAATACCTCTTCCTTCCTGATACATATAAAGAACCACTCCTTTGCCTTCTTTCTCTATCATTTCCATAGAACGATGCAATTGAGCACCACAATCGCAGCGACAAGAACCGAAAATATCTCCTGTAGCACACGAAGAGTGTACACGTACCATTACTTCCTCATTTTTATTCCACTTTCCTTTTACAAGAGCAATATGAGTTGTATTATTGGTAATATCTTGATATGCGTTCAGTTTAAAATTACCCCATTCGGTAGGGAGGTCTACAATAATAACATTTTTTACAAGACTCTCATTTTTAATTCTATATGCAATAAGGTCTTTAATAGTAATTAATTTTAGATTGAATTTTTTAGCAATTTTAAATAATTGAGGAAGTCGAGCCATGCTTCCATCTTCATTCATAATTTCGACTAAAACGCCTGCCGGATATAGCCCTGCAAGTCTTGCTAAATCGACAGAAGCTTCGGTATGGCCGGCTCTTTTAAGAACGCCACTATTTTTAGCACGTAATGGAAATATATGACCTGGTCGTCCTAAATCTTCCGGTTTTGTTTTAGGATTTGCAATGGCTTTTATTGTTTTAGCTCTGTCGCTTGCTGATATTCCTGTTGTGCAGCCGTGTCCGAGTAAATCGACCGAAACGGTAAACGCAGTTTCATGAGAAGAGGTATTTTTAGCAACCATCATGGTTAAATCGAGTTCTTCGCAACGTTGTTCCGTTACCGAAGCGCATATTAATCCTCGACCATACATGGTCATAAAATTAATAATTTCGGGGGTTATTGTTTGAGCAGCGCATATAAAATCACCTTCGTTTTCGCGGTTTTCATCATCAACAACAATAATAACGTTCCCTTGTTTAAATTCTTCTATTGCTTCTTCTATTGTATTTAATTTTTCAGTCATTTTGTTTGTATAAAAAAATTGAATGCAAAGTTAATGCTTTTTAAATATGTGTTTTTTGTTTTTAATGATTTTAATTTTTTTTACAAGAATAAATAAATGATAAGGAGTTTTCTAGTTAAAATAACTATATTTATAAATATCTAGATAATTCTCGTTGCAATCGCATTCTTAATAGGTTAGAATGATGAAAAAGTACATAAATAAATGTAGTCCAAATAAGATTTTTTAAATAAATGTTATTTTTGTTTAAATGTTATTAGTATTAATATCAGTAAAATTAAAAAATTAATTAATAAGGCACCTGCCTAGCGGCAGGCAGGCGCGTTAAATTTATCAATCGATAGGCAGAATCGCTTGCGAACGTAGGTAATATGACAAGCGATTGTCCTACCCGTACTTGTCGTTTACAGGCATGGGACGAAGAAAACAGGCTGACAACGGTAAACGATAAAAATAAAAGTTACCTAAGCAACTACCTGTATGATGCAGGCGGGGAACGAATAATAAAATTATCGGGAGCCATACAAAAAATTATGCAACAGAACGGAGATATAATAGAATTTGCTAATTTAGGGGAAAATATTTCTATTAATTTTGGAGCGCATATGGTATTGAACAACAACCGCTATACGAAACATTACTATATAGAAGGACAACGAATATGTTCCAAGTTAGGTAAAG